>JAZSET010000136.1:0-3934 GCA_045531795.1 Eubacteriales bacterium
CTCTGCTGCATTATCATACGGGTTTCTTGATTTAATCTGTCATAATCCTCGTAGTAAAGCATACTTGTGACATAGGTAAATGCCCAGCTTGTAAACTGCTGTTTCATCCATTCGTAAGGCTCTGCATACTCCCTCTGAAAACTCATACTGACCGCCATAGGCTTGTCTGTCATAGTCATAGCCAATGCCATCATTTCACGGTCATTCGCAATATTCCATATTGATTCAACTCCACGCTTGATAATATCCAATTCATCAAACGGAAAGAATATAGCAAGATAATCCTCGGTTGACATTGTTTCTTCTTTTATGAATTGGTTTTTCGGTAAATATACTGCATTGTATTCCATAAAATCAGGTGTTGTAGGCAATGCCGTCATAAGTCCGAACAAGCCGTATTTTGTTGCAAACTCTTTAATTGCTTTCTGTATATCTTCATCGGGTTTCTTGCTCATACCCATCCGACCTATGTTTATCGCTTCAAGAACAAACTGACGGTATTCCTTTAGCGGGTCGTAAATCGAAGGTTTTGCCGTTTTGGTCGGAGTCAGATATAGTTTTCCGTTTTCTGCTTTCTTCCATTCATATTCGCTGTATTTCACCCAAACGGAACTTGCGTTTTCTATCAGCTTCTTCATAATCATTTCTCCAATTCTTTCGCATAGTCCTTCATAAACTCTTTTTCAAGCAATGTCAGACTGTCTTTCTTTTTGTTCTCTTTTTTTAGAAGTGCCGTATACATTTCTTTCCTTATCTTTCGGAGCATTGTTGCACGGACTTTGCGTATGTTTCTGTCTGTTTGTCCTCTTATTGCGGCAATTCTTACCGAACTGAATAACCTTACCGCACACAGGAACAGCAATTCTTTCTGTTCTTCTTTCAAACCGTAAAATATTTTAGATAAGTATTCTTCCGTTACAAGCTCATGTATGTCATACGGGCAGTAAAATATATCGTCAATAAAATCACCCTTGCGAAGCTGCTTTTCCAAAACATTGTTCAATGTATCGGGAAAGAACAGTTCGTTTATCGAAGCACCGTAGTCAAATGGTATATCGTCACCGCTTCTGCTTAATTCGTGATACCGTTCTCTGCGTTCACGGTTAGCATCAAGTCTGTCCCACCAAGCGATAACATTTTCAAAATCGCTGACCGTTCTTGCTGCCGATTCAAGTCGGGCAAGTGCTTCTGCCTGTATTTCCCGTTTCAGCTTCTTCCGTTCGGATTCTTCGCTTTCTTCTTCATCTTCCTCAAACGGGTTTTCTTCCGCATCCGCTTCAAGCTCTTCCACCAAGGTCTGTTCTTCGACAAGCCTTCGGCGTATTTGTTCGTCTGAATCACCGGATTCATCTTCGGTTATACGGCTTTCGTCATATTCGTAATCTTCCGAAATCATCGCTTGTCGCCTCCTTAACAGAAAGTTAAAATAAAATTCAAAGTAAATTCACGAAAACAGTTCCGATAACCATACCGATTTTCTCCTATAAGTGAGGGGGTAATATATTTTGCCGTTTTGTATATTACTCTCAATACTGAAGGAAGGAGAAGTGATGCCATTGTATCAATCAATCGTAAGACACATTAATTTAAGACACCACAACGAATCAGCCTTTGATTAGCCTTGCTTTTCGGAGGCTGAATTCTTTTGAATAAGACATTGAATAATAACTGCTGATATATCTGACAGCAGATTACAGCAAACGGAACTAACCGCATTATACTCTATATCAATAAAAATCGCAATAGGAGGTAAATTTAATTTGGATAAAACCAAAGTAGACAATAATTATTCATATATAACCCGCCGTATCGGTGCAACGACATTTAAAGTGAAGGTTGTGTATAACGATACGGGTAACGAAACTATGGAAGATAAAATTTTACGAATTGTTCGCAATGAAGTACTGGAAAACGGCGAAAAGTGTGGTATAATGGAATTACCGCAAATGAGCCGACAGTCTGAAAGGAGTGCCTGACTATGGCATTGAAACAGACTGAAGGAAAAATCACGGCGTTATACGAAAGACTTTCCCGTGATGACGAGTTGACCGGTGACAGCAACTCGATTGTGAATCAAAAAAAGTACCTCGAAGGCTATGCAGAGCAGCAAGGGTACGATAATTGCATCCACTATACGGATGACGGATATTCGGGCGGTAATTTTGAGCGACCTGCTTGGAAAAGGCTGATTGCCGATGTTGAAGCAGGAAAGATTGCTCACATTATCGTTAAGGATATGTCACGAATAGGCAGAGATTATCTGCAAACAGGTTTTTACACCGAAGTTATGTTCAGACAGTACGGAGTTCACTTTGTTGCAGTTGCAAACAATGTTGACAGCGATGACCTTAACAGCAATGAGTTTGCCCCGTTCCTCAATATTATGAATGAATGGTATCTGAGGGATTTGAGTAAAAAACAACGGGCAGCCATAAAGGTCAAGGGAGAATCGGGTAAACCGACATCAAACAGTGCGATATACGGATACAAGAAAGACCCGAACGATAAATATCACTGGCTGATTGACGAAGAAGCGGCAGAGGTTGTACGCAGAATTTTCAGATTAACCATTGACGGTTTCGGACCTTATGAAATCGCCCGTATTCTGTTTGAAGATAAGGTTGAAACCCCTGCCGTCTATTTTGCCAAAAGAAAAATCGGTTTATGGAAAAGCAAAGAGGAATTTCCGAACCCGTATAACTGGAGCGGCTTTATTGTAGGTCAAATTATTTCAAAACCCGAATATATGGGACACACGGTAAATTTCCGTTATCATAAGCTTTCATACAAGGACAAGCATACTGTTAAAAACCCGGAAGAAAATTGGCTGATATTTGAAAACACACACGAAGCTATCGTTGATAAAGAAACGTGGGAGCTTGCACAGAAGTTAAGAAAAACACCGAGGCGTATTGATACCTTCGGAGAAGCAAATCCTCTTACGGGACTTGTGTTCTGTGCCGACTGCGGCGAAAAGATGTATAACCACCGTTCCAGAGGCGGTAAAGAAAACAACTTCTACCCTTCAGATTTCTTTGACTGCTCAACATATACACTTTCCCGACAAAAGAGATACAAAGCCTGTACGGGACACTATATAACTACCAAAAACTTACGCACCCTTATTCTCGACACCATACGAACCATAAGCATGCTTGCAATCAGTAATCAGGATGAATTTATTGAAAAGGTACGAAATGCTTCTCAGCTTCGTCAGGCAGAAGCGGCAAAGGAAATCAAAAGAAAACTTAACAAGGAACACAAGCGGATTACAGAGCTTGATAATATCATCAAAAAACTTTATGAATCCTTTGCAACGGACAAAATATCTGAAGAACGCTTTGACAGTCTGATGTCAGAATATGAAGCCGAGCAGAAATCACTCCAAATCTCTGTTGATGAAGCGGATAAACTGCTTTCCTCTTTCAATGAAGATACTGACAGGGCCGAGAAGTTTATTGCATTGGCAAAGAAATACACGGACTTTTCCGAACTTACAACAATGATGATAAACGAGTTTATTGACAAAATCATTGTCCACGCACCCGAAAGAGTTGACGGAGAACGAACTCAGGAAGTTGAGATTTATCTGAATTTCATCGGACATTTTGATTTGCCCGAACCTGAACTGACACCCGATGAAATAAAGCGGCAGGAAACACTACGCAGACACCGTATTAAAAACCGTGAAAGATACAAGCAACTCAAAGAAGGAACCCGTGTTAAGGGACAGCTTTTTGAAATAACTTGTAAATGCTGCGGAGAAACCTTTGAAACCACACGCTCATATGCGTTGTTTTGCAATCCGAATTGCAGAGCAAAGTATTACCGGCAGGAAGCCGCAAAAGAACGAAGCCGTGAAATTTCTTGCGAAAACTGCGGTGAAACATTTACTGCAACAAGGTCTGATGCAAAGTACTGCTGCGACGAGTGC
>JAZSET010000080.1:0-45885 GCA_045531795.1 Eubacteriales bacterium
AAGTTCCCCCTCATAATATAATATAATATAATATAAATTACTCCTCACTCTTAACTACAGCAATACAAAGCTCTTCGAGGGCTTTTTCGTCTGTAGGAGCGGGACACATAGACATAAGCTCGGATGCATTCTGTACTTTCGGGAATGCGATTACGTCTCTGATATCGTCAAGTCCGAGAATGAGCATTACAAGTCTGTCAAGACCGAATGCAAGACCGCCGTGCGGAGGTGTGCCGTACTTGAACGCCTCAAGCAAGAAGCCGAATTTGTTCTGCTGAGCCTCTTCGTCAAGACCTAAGCATTCAAACATCTTCTTCTGAATTTCGGCATCGTGAATTCTTATAGAACCGCCGCCAAGCTCTGTGCCGTTAAGCACAATGTCATACGCCTTGGCTCTTACTGCACCTCTGTCTGTATCAAGAAGCGGTATATCCTCGTCCATCGGTGCTGTGAAAGGATGGTGCATTGCATAATAGCGGCCCTCTTCCTCGTCATATTCAAATAACGGGAATTCGGTTACCCACAGGAACTTGAATTCATCTTTTTTGAGAATTCCGAGCTTCTTTGCAACCTCGCAACGAAGTGCACCCAATGCATCAAATACAATCTTGTCCTTATCTGCAACAATGAATACAATGTCGCCATTCTCAATACCGAGTTTATCTACAATGCGGGCATTTTCCTCGTCTGTAAGAAATTTTGCATAAGAAGAGGTAACCTCGCCATTATTATTTTTGTACCACGCAAGACCCTTTGCCTTGTATGTCTTTACAAACTCAACAAGAGCATCAATTTCTTTTCTTGAGAACTTGTCTGCACAGCCCTTGACATTTATTGCTCTTACACTTCCGCCGTTTTCTACTGCGCCTGAAAACACTTTAAAGCCACAGTCACGAACAACATCGGATATATTGCAAAGCTCATATCCAAAACGCATATCGGGCTTGTCAGAGCCAAAACGGTCCATACACTCACGCCAGGTAAGTCTTGTGAACGGCTCTGTCATTTCGATACCCATATATTCCTTGAAAAGACGCTTTAAAAAGCCCTCGTGCATATTCATTACATCGTCTTCTGTAACAAATGACATTTCTGTATCAATCTGAGTAAACTCAGGCTGACGGTCCGCACGCAAATCCTCGTCTCTGAAGCACTTTGCTATCTGGAAGTAACGGTCAAAGCCGGATACCATAAGAATCTGCTTGTAAATCTGCGGAGACTGCGGGAGCGCATAGAATGAACCCGGATGTACACGGCTCGGTACAAGATAGTCACGGGCACCCTCGGGTGTCGGCTTTACAAGTACGGGAGTTTCTACATCCAAAAATCCGTTTTCATCATAATAGTCGCGGACTATCTTGACTATTTTGCTTCTTTCAACTATATTTCTTGAAAGGTCGGGACGGCGGAGGTCAAGATATCTGTGCTTGAGTCTCAGTTCGCTCTTTACCTCACTGTTTTCAACAATTTCAAAGGGAGGAGTCTGTGCCTTTGACAAAATCTTGAGTTCGTCAACGGCTACTTCAATTTCACCTGTCGGGATATTCTTGTTTATCGCGCCCTCTCCACGGTGGCGCACTACGCCCTTTGCGCAAAGCACATATTCGCTTCTTGCAGAAAAAGCGTCTGCAAATATCTCTTTGTCTGTGTTTTCATCAAATGCAAGCTGAACAATACCTGTTCTGTCTCTGAGGTCAATGAAGATGAGGCTGCCAAGGTCTCTCTGACGCTGTACCCAGCCCATAAGGCATACTCTTTCACCTACATTCTTAGCACTTAACTCTGCACAATAACAGGTTCTCTTGTCGCTTTTTTCAAATACTGCCATATATTCCTCCATCCGCTCACTTTTCAATGGCATTCAGGACATATTCCACAATGCCGTCAAGAGCGATTTCACTTTGTGTTGAATTTTTCATATCCTTGAGCTGAGCTTTTCCGCTTTCAAGCTCACTGTCACCGATAATTACAGTATAATCGGCAAGTTTTTTGTCCGCATACTTCATCTGCGCTTTGAGCGACCGGGAAACAAGGTCGGTTTCTGCATATATACCGGCTTCTCTGAACTTTTCTACAATCTCAAAAGCACGAAGTGTCGCCGCATTACCCATAGGCGCTATATAAACCTTTGGCGCATTGTCGGCTTTAATATCAACACCGCTTGCTTTCATAGCAAGTATAAGCCTTGTTATACCCATAGCAAAGCCAATACCGGGAAGCTCAGGTCCGCCAAGCTGTTTCATAAGTCCGTCATATCTGCCGCCACCGCAAATTGTGCTTTGTGCACCAATACTGTCGCAGATAAACTCAAACACTGTACGGGTATAATAGTCAAGTCCGCGTACAATGTGCGGGTCGATCTCAAACTTTATTTTACTTGTATCAAGTATTGTCTTCAGTCCCTCAAAATGCTCGTTACATTCAGGGCAAAGATTATCTATTGTCTTAGGAGCGTCTGCAGCAAGTGCCTTGCATTCGGGGCACTTACAGTCGAGAATTCTCAGCGGATTTGTTTTAAGTCTTTCCTTGCAGGTGTCGCAAAGCTTGTCTTTGTTATCAGAAAAATACTTTACAAGTGCCTCGTGATACTTCGGTCTGCAGTTCGGGCAGCCGATGCTGTTTATATGAAGCTTTACATCTTTTATACCGATTTCTCTGATAAAAGCATCTGCAAGAGCTATTACTGTTGCATCAGCCTGAGGCGCTGCTGCACCGAACATTTCTGTTCCGAACTGGAAGAACTCTCGGCTTCTGCCTGCCTGAGGCTTTTCGTATCTGAAACAGTTGATTATATAAAAAAGTTTTAGTGGCATTGTGTCCGAGCAACGACCGTTTTCGATAAGCGAGCGAACAACTGAAGCTGTTCCCTCTGGCCTTAATGTATAGCTTCTGTCCTCTCTGTCGGTAAAGGTGTACATTTCCTTTTGTACAACATCTGTTGTGTCACCTACACCTCTCTGAAAAAGCTCTGTAGACTCAAATGTAGGGAATCTGATTTCGCTGTAACCGTATTTTGCCGAAACCTTTCTTGCTTTTTCTTCAATATACTGCCATATTGCCACGTCTTCGGGCAATATATCCATTGTACCTCTTGGCTTTTGTATCATATTCTGTCCTTCCTTTAAGCAACTTCGCTTTAATCAATCATAATCCGATTGAAAATATAATCTGTCATAATCCCCTTATTTAAAGATTTTTGTGAGGGGGTGTGGGGGACGACCTTTTCCTAAAAGGTCTCCCCCACATATTCACTAAACAATCTTCCCACCGCCGACAACGATGTCGCCGTCGTACATAACGACTGACTGCCCTTTTGTTATCGCGCGCACAGGCTCGTCAAATTCTATATGAAGAAGTCCTGCTTCGTCCTGAAAAGCATAGGCCGGCACTTCTTTTGCGCTATATCTTATTTTTACAGTGACTCTTGTTTTCACATCAAGTCTGTCAGCAACAATTATATTTACATCTTCCGCAACAAGCTCGCTTTTAAAAAGTGCATCGTTGTCACCGAGAGTAATCTTTCTTGTTTCCGGATCAATATTTGTCACAAAGGCTTTTCTGCCGATAGCAATTCCAAGCTGTTTGCCCTGACCTATCGTATAATGCATTATGCCCTTATGAGGACCGAGCACATTACCCTCGCAGTCAACAAAATCGCCGATTTCGTCTTTTTTACCCGTATACTCTTCTATAAATCCGGCATAATCCCCGTCGGGAATAAAGCAAATATCCTGACTGTCCCGCCTTTTTGCATTCTCGAATCCGTTTGCGTAAGCAATTTCGCGGATTTCATCTTTTGTATATCCGCCAAGCGGTAACAGCGTTTTTGAAAGCTGCTCCTGACTCAGCGTGTACAGAACATAGGTCTGATCCTTGCCCTGATCCTTTGCGCGCTTCAATAAATACCTTCCCAAAGACTCATCATACTCAATTCTTGCATAATGGCCTGTCGCTATTTTATCACAGCCCAGATTATCGCACTCCCGAAGCAGTGCACCGAACTTGACATATTTATTGCAATCAATACAGGGATTCGGCGTGCCGCCCTCTCTGTATACCCTTATGAAATTATCTACTACATCCCGGCGGAAGTTATCCCCGTAGTTGAGAACATAGTGGGGAATACCAAGCCTTTCTGTAATGGCGCGTGCAAGAGAGACATCATCGTTTGAAAGGCAGGTGCTGTCTATCCTGTCAATGAAGCCTCCGTCTCTTTTTATCTTAAAGGTCACGCCGCAAATATCGTGCTGTTTTTCTTTGAGCAAATATGCTGCAACAGAGCTGTCCACCCCGCCGCTCATTGCCACCGCTACTTTCATTCTGTGACGTTCCTTTCTGATATTTACATACATATAATTATAGCAGTGTAAAAAAACTTTGTCAAGTAGACAAGTATAATAAAAGGCGTTTTAAACAAAAACTCTCTGACGATGTCAGAGAGTTTTTTCGTTATTGTTATTCGTCAATCTGCTGAGAGTCCTTATAAACAATACCTCTGAAGGTGTTGCCGGGCAACGACAGTGAGAAATCATAGCCCGTGTATGAGTTGGGGATTACTACAATATCTACCGCTTTTTTGCCAAAATGTTCACTTATGTAGTTTACAAGTGTTTCGTCAGATTTGTCTACTGCAATAACTTCGTCTTCGTTTTCTTCAAAGAATCTGAAAGTTATCTTCTTAATATTGTTTTTATACTCGAATTTGCTCAGATCCGCGTCGTCAGAACTGAATATTATCGCCTTATCATCGAAAAGTCTGATTTCATTTGCCTTTATACTCTTGGTATAGAACACAAAATCAACACTTCCTGCATAAAGTCTGTTGGTTGCTTCGAAATCCTCTTCCAATATGTGGTCTACTACAACATTGTATTTATCGAGCAGATACATTCCGGGCATTATTGAATTTCCAAGATAATCTTCCCGGTATTCACCCGAAACATATATCTTATTTACCTCATCAAATGTTGCAGCGATATAAGCATTCTCCTCTTCAGACTCATAAAGGAAATACTTTTCGTCTTCATCAGAGGCTTCTATTCTGAAGTTTTCTGCAGTTCCGAACTTCACTGCAGTAAGAGGTTTGTCCACATATACAATTTTGTATTTTGCTCTGTTTATACTTGTCTGAACATTATCTGTAATAATGTAAATGTAGCTTGATATACCATAGGTTATATCATAATCGTCATATAGCTTGTAATGTTTGTCGCCCAGAATGCCTTTTCCTATATGGTCAGTTATAAACACTGCGTCAGACACATCCTGGTTATCAAACTCAATTACCAGTCCGCTTGACGGTGTTATTATTTCAACATCCTGAGTTTTTGTATTTACCGTACAAATCACGGTTTTTTCATTGATTCTGATTACATCCTTAGTAAGTCCGCTCGGAACATCGGAGCGCACTGTTTCAAAGTTTGAAAATCTGATAATTCCCTCGTCTGCCTTGCCAAAGTAATCTCCAAGTTTTATTTCACTTGAGCATTCTTTAAGCACATACATTCCGTCTTCATCAACGGTATATTTATATAAGCCAAAGGTTTCTTTGAGAAGAGCTAAAAGTCTGCCCTTTCCAAGTTCGGGAATCACATTCTTTTTAAGCTCTCCCGAACTGTTGAGAGTATAGATTAACTCCGTGTTTATTGATTTTTTTATACCGTCAACATATGCTTCAAGCGTTACATATTTGCCGATTTCGTAGCCTGTCCATTCCTTAACAAGCAGAAGTTTGCTGTCTTCGTCCTCCACATAAGCTCCTATTGCCAAAAGCTTATCGTCATAGGTATAATACTCAACTGCCTCGCTCACATTCTCATTGACGGTGCGTCTGAGCATTTCCTTTGTCCATCTTCCGAGATTCTTCATTCCCGATTCTTCAATGGTATCAACCACAAAGCCGGAAAGTCCCTCTACGTGCCAGAAAAGTTCTCCTACAATCATATCGTCATCGTCATCAATAATATCGCTGTCACCGTCTGTATCTCTGTCAACAACGGTATATTCAATATTATCTATGTTTATGTAGCAATAAAGGTCACCGTCATCATACTCGTGGTTATATGACTGAATTTTCCCCTCCGACTTGGTCAGCACTTCCTTTACATCTACATACTTATTAAACGGATCATAGGTGTATACAATAACACTGTTTGAAGCAACTGACTGCGAATATTTCACTTTCCTTGCATTCACCTGTGCCATAACTCCAAAACGGGCATATCCGTCAGAATCTGCCGACCTGTATCTTCCTATGTTATACATACTTACAAGTCCTATTTCATAGTATCCGTCACGGTCTGTATCAATTACAGTTATATCGTAATATCTGCCCTTGAGCTTTTCGCTTATTTCCTCTGCCTCACCCTCCATAAGCTGCCAGCCGTCGTACTTGTCAAAAGCCTCATACAATGCTATATAATTGGAATCTGCCGCCGGGGATAAATAATGAGTCTTTCCGGAAATTCTTATACGGTCCTCGGCATCTGTATACTTAACGGCATAATTAGTAAACTTTTCTACATTTCCGTTATATGCTCCTGACAAATATTCATAATCCTGATAAATGTAACTGTAGCCGTCTTCGTCTTTATAGTTATAGACTCTGCGGCAATTTATAAGTTCAATGTATGCTCCAAAATATTCTTCAATATTTTCCGTGTCAACACCTGCTTCTTCAAGGTCTTTAAACGGTACCTCAACAACAGGATTTCCGCTTTCCTCATCAAGAACAGTTATTACAACGGTTTCTTCATCATCGGGTATTGTATCATAACCTATAGACTGCATGGGTGTTTCGCTTATAAAGCCCGCTACAATGCTTTCAATATTTTCTGTTTGCTTGCCGCCAAAAACCTTGTCGGCAAGAGTATATTTATTGTTATAATCATCGGCCTTGTTATAAAGCACGCCGTTTAACATATTATATACAAGCTGTGCGGTGGCGCCTCTGTTGAGTTTTGACGTGGGAGAGAGGTTACTTAACTTATTCGTCAGTCCAAGTTCTTCCGCTTTCTGATAATAGGGAAGCCAGTAATTAGCGCCCTCTACCTTGTATTCCCAATTATCATCATTTTCATAGCCAAGAGAACGGACTGCCATTATAAGCCCGTCTCTGAGTGTTATGCCCTCGTTTGGTGCAAATTCACTGTCAGTTACGCCTTTTATAATACCTCTTGTAAAACAATACTGTACTGCACCGAGATAGCTTGTACAATCAGAAAACAGTCTGTCGTCGCCCTCAAGCCAAAGCTCGTCATCAACTATAGCCGTGCTTGCTCTTGCCATAAAAATAGCCATCTGTAAACGGGTTACGGGATCGTTTGGCGCAAACTCTGCTTCAGTTTTGCCCTGTACAACTTTAAGCTCTGCAAGCTCATTTATTGCAGCTGCGTATGGGTTATCTGCATTGACATCGGTAAATGCATATACAGAAACAGACGCACAGACAAGCACCGTCAAAGTAATTACAATAATTGCGGAAAGCTTTTGAATTTTAACCATTTTGGTTTTCTCCTTAAGCGGATAATTGTATTTTATGTGTCCAAAACAAAGACACACTCCTACAAGTTTAATTATAACAGTATTAACTCAATTTGTCAATAAAAAAGGCCCTCCGACCTGAGTCGGAGGACCGATTTTATTTAGTTATACTTTGTATATCTAAACTTTACTTACGGATTAACTGTCCATACTGCATAAAGAGTATGTGTAGCTGCTGTTACTTCAAATGCTGCGCCAGCCTGGTATTCGCCAGCTGTTGCAGTTGCTGTTGTTGCCCAACCAGCAAATGTGTAACCTGAACGAGCAGGTGTCTGAGTTGTAATTGTGATTTCAGCACCAACTGTTGTTACTTCAGCATCAGGAGCATATACGCCTGTTGCATCGTAGTTAAGGTTGTAGTAAACAACTGCTGCTTCTGCTGCGGGAGGAGTTACTACAGGGGGCTGCTGGGGAGCAGGATCAGATACATCAAGAACGATGTCGTGTGCGATACCTCTTCCATTGGGTGAGTTAGGAACCATAAGGAATTCAACTGCATTGTCTCCGAAGTTTTCTTCCATGTAGTCGATAAGGTTGTAGTTAGACTTGTCTACCTTGTAAACCTTTTCGCCATCGTCTTCATAGAATCTGAATTCGATTTCTGTGATACCTGCGAGGCTGTTAAGACCCTGGTCACCTGATGCGATATTGAACTTGTGGTAGTCGTTGTAGTCGAGTACGATTTCAGAAGCCTTGATTGCGATGCTGTAGAATGTGAAGTCTGCGTCGCCATCATTGTTGTAATCGAATGTGTTAACTGCTTCAATACCAGCGCCGAAGTCGCGGAGCTTGTATGCCTTAACGATGTTTTCTTCGTTGAGGAGGTATACACCAGCTGCGAGGTGGAGTTCACCTGTGATATCTCTGATAGCTCTTCTTGTAGTAGCGTCGAGATAGATTTCATCAACTGCGTTGAATGTCTTAACTTCGTAAGCTTCACCGTCTGCTGATTCGTGGAGGAAGTATGTTACATCTTCGTCACCTGTTTCGAGGTTGTAGTCTTCAGCAGAACCGGAATCCTTAGAAACGATTGAATCATCAACGTAGATGATCTTGTATGTTGCACGGTCTTCAGCTGTGTAATCACCGTTTGTTACGATGTAGAGGAAGGATGCTTTACCATACTTTATGTCGAGGCCTTCGATATCGCTGCCTGAAACTGCTGTATCAGCGTGGAGGTCAGATGTTCTACCGAAACCGATTCTGTCTGTAATGAATGTAGCATCAGCATCAGCAAGATCGATTTCAAGGGTTCCCTTAGGTGTGATAACATTGATTTCTTCGTCATCTTCGTTTACAACGTAGATGAGAGTTTCAGAAGTGATTCTAACCTTATTAGCATTAACTGCTTCAGAAGATGCCCAACCCCGGAACTGAATATCGCCCTGAGCGTCTGCTTTTAAGTATGATGTTACAGGGATAACAGGAGCATACTCTCTGATTGTGTAGTAGCCATCTGCATCAACTGTGTATGAATACATACCGAAGATCTTTTCGAGAAGCTTAGAAAGCTTGTTGTAGCTGAGGTCTTCAATCTTGAATGCATCCCAGTTGCCAGCGATGATGTTGCCCTGAGCATCTGTATCGTAGTAGTAAACCTTTTCTACCTTGATAGATGTTTCTGCGCCATCAACAAGAGCTGTAAGTGTGATGTATTCGCCGAGTTCGAAGTCAGTCCATTCCTTAACGAGGAGGTACTCAGTGGGAGCGTCTTCTACTTCGTCACCGATAGCGAGAAGAACATCACCGTAAGCATAGTACTCAACATCGAGACCGATGTTTTCGTTAACTGCATTTCTGAGAAGATCCTTAGTCCATGTCTTGAGGTTTTCGTTGCCTGCGATTGAATCTTCTACGAAGTCTTCAACGCCTTCAACATCTGCGAAGCACTTGACAACGAGGTTATCAGCTGTTGTGTTCTGATCGTCAACAACTTCATAAGCCTTGTCGCCAATCTTAAGTGTTGCTGTCATTACATCATCTTCAACTTCGTGGTTGTAAGCCTTAATTGTAGCTTCAGCTGCAGTAAGAACTTCCTTAACGTCTACGAAGTTTGCGAAAGGATCGTATGTGTATACGAATACGTCGCCAGCTGTAAGTTCTTCAGAGTACTGAACGTCTTCAACGCCCTTCATTACGCCGAATGTAGCCTTACCGTTAGCTCTTGCTGCCTTGTAAGCTGCAACATTGTAGTAGCTTACGAGAGCGATTTCATAATAGTTGTCAAGGTCTGTATCGATGAGAGTTGCATCGTAGAACTTGCCTTCGAGAGCTGCGTTAACTTCTTCAGCGTCGCCTTCGATGAGTTCCCAACCTGCGTCAACATCTTCTGCTACATATACCTTGAGGTAGTTTCTAACTGTGCTTGAATCTTCGAGGTAGTGTGTCTTGCCATCGATTCTGATTCTGTCTTCGTTCTTGTGGTACTGAACGTCTGCGCTTGTGATGTCAACAAGGCTAGCCTTGTCTGCACATGCAAGATATTCATATTCCTTGTAGATGTAGTTGAAACCATCTTCGTCCTTAGCATTCTTAACCTTACGGCAGTTGATAAGTTCGATGTATGCGCCGAAGTATTCTTCGATCTTTTCAACATCTATACCAGCTTCTTCGAGGTCTGCAAAAGGAACTTCGATTTCAGGGTTGCCTTCTTCTTCATCAAGAACTGTGAGAACAACGAGTTCTTCGTCAGGGCCGATTGTGTCAGCGCCGATTGACTGAAGAGGAGTTTCGCTGATGTAAGCAGCTGTTACGTTATCAACGTCAACAACCTGCTTGCCTTCGAATACAACGTCAGCAAGTGTGTACTTGTTGTTGTAGTCGTCTGCTGCAGCGTATACTTCTGTGTTAAGCATGTTCCAGATAAGCTGAGCTGTTTCGCCACGTGTCATAGCCTTTGTTACAGCAACCTTATCAAGGTTTTCAAGAAGGCCGATTTCAGAAGCTGTCTGGTAGTAAGGGAGCCAGTAGTTAGCGCCTGCTACGTTGTACTTCTTAGCGTCAGCATCTTTACCATCGTCTGCCTTTTCGTAACCAAGTGCACGAACTGCCATGATAACACCGTCTCTGAGAGTGATGTTAGCTTCAGGAGCAAATGTAGTAGCTGTCTGGCCCTTGATTATGCCCTTTGTGAAGCAGTACTGGATAGCTCCGAGGTACTGTGTGCAGTCGGTGAAGAGGTTAGCGTCACCGTCTTTCCATTCTTCATCATCAACTATAGCTGTGTTAGCTCTAGCCATGAAGATAGCCATCTGCAATCTTGTAACAAGATCTTCAGGAGCGAATTCTGTTTCAGTCTTACCCTGAACAACAGCATATTCCTGGAGATTTGCGATTGCTTCTGCGTATGCGTAGTCTTCTGCAACGTCTGTGAAAGCAGATACAGAAACTACTGTGCTTGCGATCATAAGAACTGCAAGTACGAGTGCAAGAAACTTTTTCATTTTTGTTTCTCCTTCTATAAAATAAAATTTTTGTTAGGTAGCCGGGGCTTATACCTCGATTACCCTATGTACATCTTACTGCAAGTGCCTGTTATTTGCAATAATTTTACCAAATTTGTAAGTATTATGTAATATTAAACAGCGTTTAATAATTAAAACACCTCAAATTCGACTTTTTAATGCAAACAATGCACCGGTAAGTGATGATTATATTTTATAGCAACCTTATCCTTTTAGCAACATATATTGTAAATTTGTAATTATTTTGTAATTATTCCTTTTATATATCAGACTAAGAAAATGCCAATTGACCATAATATATAATATAAAGGAAGAAAACTGCTCGGATGCGGAGGATAAAAATGAAGAAGTTCTCTCTTATATGTGCTTTGTTTGTTGTGATATTTATGCTTTCTTCTTGTTCGGACAACACAGATTTTTCAGAAGCGACTGAAATGCTTGACAGTTTCGCCACGGACAGAGGCGGAAAAGTTGTTATTTATATGCCTCAAAATGACAACAAGGTGCCTGAAATTATTATTTCCCTGTACGGAAGCTCCGGCATTGCACCCGACGAGCTTGAACTTACAGATTTTGCAGGAGTCTGGTACAGTCAGCAAAGAGAGATTGGCGACTATGCCATTTTTCACGCGATAAATGCAACCGACACAGACTCAATTATAAAGATGTGTCAGCGACGGGCCACAACGCTCAAGCTTGTTTCGGGAACAGATATGGAAATATATTCAAGCGGTCATTATGTTATCGCAATAGCAAACCCGTAGTCGTGGTGTATCCCCGGCTACGGGCCTTTGAGCAAAGTCTCAATCCCTGGCAACGATGCGTATAAGCGCTACGGTCATATCGTCTTCCTTGGTATTATTTTTACTTGCCCTTTCAAGGATTTTGTGTGCCATTTTGTCAAGGTCATCTTCAAATTCAAAGCAGAGAAGTCCCGTGAGCCAGACTCCATCCTCAAGAGACGGTGCTACTCCGTCACTGAACATAATTATTACGTCTCCGTCTTCAAGTTCAAAGTTTATTACCTCCGCATCGGTATCCTTGAGTATCCCGATAGGAAGTGTTTTTGACTGAAGCTTGTAAAGATTCTTTTCTCTTAAAATATAAGAGGGTGCTGCTCCGCTTTTTACAAAACAGCCTTTTCCCGAAAGCAGGTCAAGCTCGGCCAAATCTATTGTTGCGGAGCATTCACGGCTTTTATTTCTTATAAAGTTATTGAGCAGCTCTATTACTATAGATTTATCGCAGCCCGCAGACAAAAGCTTGTTTATAAACATCGCACAAAGACGAGATGTCATCGCAGCCTCTCTGCCGCTGCCCATACCATCAGAAATGAGATAATAAAAGTAGTCACTCTTGTTTTCAAAAGCGCGCGATGTGTCCCCGCTGTAATCGCTGCTTTCCATTTTATTATCAGCAGAGGCATAGGTGACCTCATATTTTCTCTCGCTTTCAAGAGTCATAGACAGAGTTTCTCCGTCAATTTCAAACTCAGGCAAGGAAAGTCTTGTTTCACAAATATTTTCAAGCGCTTCTCTTATTTCGGGGGCACCGTACTTTACATCCGACAAGCTAATTCCCCAGGCACTGATGCGCTTTCGTCTGTTTCCGTAAACAAGAACGCCGCCGGCATCAATATCCATATACTTAAGAGCCCTCATTATTTTAGACGAAAGTTCACTGTTTATTTCATATTCAAGATCATTGATTTTTGATGCTTCAAAAATAAGCTTCGACATAGCCTTGTAATCGGCAGCAAAAACTGACGCCTTGTCAAGTCGTATAAGTTCTTCAAGATGCTTTGAATATAAAAGGTTGGCCTCCGACACAATTTTCAGAAGATTAAAGCATTTTTCGCCCATATATCCGGGAATATCTGCTATTTCAATTCTCCCCTTTTCGTTTAGGTTGTTTGTAAGCTTTCCCATAACATCAAAGGTTTTTGTACATTCCTTGCCGTAGCATACTCCCGAAAGAGAGCATTTTTTACAATATTTATTAAAGCTGTTCTCGACAATTTCCTTGAGGTCAAGAATATCGGGGCGTTTAAACCTGTCTGAAAGTGTTGCGATAGTATGTGACAAAGTCTCAAATGACTCCGACATTTCCTTTAACTGCAATGTGCTGTCACGAAGTTTTTCTTCATTTATAAGTGCTGCCTCAAGCTTTTTTTGACGGCTGACACTTTTGGGAACAAAAACATCGGTTTTGGGCAAGAGATTATAGTATGCAAGAGGGAGAAATATCGCTCCCGAAAGGGCGAGTTCGGGTAGCAAGGTTGAAAAAGCGCTAAAGCCGTCAGCGGCGACACCGAACAAAAGTCCCGTAAGGCAGGATGCGATAACCGATGCAAACAGGGAATAGCTTGAAAGAGTACCGAAAACAAATCCTATCAGCGCAAACACGGGTGCCATTTCAAGGCTGCAGGCAAGTCCTGCAAAAAGTCCCATAACAGAGCCGTGCAGAACGCCGAATTTTTTTGATACATATAAAGTTACAAGAAACGCCGCTATGATGCAGGCAGAAAAGC
Source organism: Eubacteriales bacterium (assembly GCA_045531795.1). Taxonomy (GTDB): domain Bacteria; phylum Bacillota; class Clostridia; order Oscillospirales; family CAG-272; genus UBA4717. The sequence continues at coordinate 13,537 of JAZSET010000080.1, forward strand.
CCAAAACATAGTAGAGCTTCAATGAATATATTATACTGAATGCAAATGTCAGATATGCAAGCTGCAAAAGCGGTTTTGAGTGGCTTTTGGTACTGTTTATAACATAATAGGCACAAAAAAGCAACGGGGATATAACAACACTTGCAAAAAGTCCGAACAAATCATAGTATAAGAACCCGTCACCAATCAGTCTTGCAAGGCTTATCGAGGTTGAAGTAAGTATAAGTGTTAAAAGTCTCAGCGAAAACGGCTCACAAAACAGTTTTTCGGGCACAAGAGACTCCTTGCTTTTGGTGAGTCCTTTTGAATCTGACATCCATTTTGAAAAAGCAAGTCTGATCAAGAGGGCTCCCGTATATATAAGGAAGAAAGCCGTCGCCTCTCCCCTTTTTCCAAGAGCTGACACAACAAGGCCAAGATAAACTGCAAAAACATTGTTGTTTGCCGCACAAAGCAGTGACAGTCCAAATGGATAGGTGTCAAAAAGCGCACTTGCCGATCCAAAAAGATAAGAGACAAGCAAAATTGCTGCTTTTTTTGCCAGAAATGCACTTATCTGTTTAAGTAAAAGCCGTTTGTTTTCTTCCTTTATAATACTTGAAAAGGCTTCCCTGAGACTTTGCGTATAGCTTTGTACCCCGTTTTTAAAAAGCGATTTCAGATTTGCAGACTTATTATTATCATCCATTTTTACACATCCTTTGTTATGAAGTAAAAACATTTTACTACACTAAACTCACTTGCTTTGTCGAATGGTGAATGAATTATTATAGGGATAACTGCCGTATATGGCAGTTTTTTTGCTTATTTAATACTTTTGTATCAAAAAAGAGTGCTTTAATGTGATATTTGCGAACAAAATTCCCTCGAATGATTGAAATATTTGTGTTTATGTGTTATAATTTACCCATAAGTGCAATATAGATATATTTTTCATTATAAGTGGGAGATGCAAATGGAAATAATCAGAATGCGCCCTGTCTTTAAGCAGTACCTTTGGGGCGGCGATAATTTAAAAAAGATATATGGCAAAAACACTCCCGCGCCCCCTGTTGCAGAAAGCTGGGAAATATCAGCTCTTCCCGACGGCCTTTCAAAAGTATCGGGCGGAAAGTATGACGGTCTGACTATTCCTGAGCTTTGCGATCAATTGGGCAAAGCTTTTTACGGCAAAAGTATAAAAAAAGGCGGAGAATTCCCGCTTCTTTTAAAAATCATTGACGCAAACGACCGTCTCTCCGTACAGGTTCACCCGGACAATGAATATGCCTGGAAAAATGAGAATAAAAGCCTCGGAAAAACCGAGGCGTGGTATATTTTAAGTGCCGAAAAAGGCGCAAAGCTTATCTATGGCTTCAAAGACGATATAAGTCGTGATGACTTCAAAAAAGCCATTGACGAAAATCGCGTAGAGGATATTCTGAATATTGTTGATTGCTTCGAGGGAGATGTTTTCTATATTCCTGCAGGCACGGTGCACGCAGTCGGCAAAGGACTGATGATTGCAGAAATACAACAGTCCTCAAATATCACATACCGTGTGTATGATTATAACAGACGGGATTCTGACGGCAAGCTTCGCGAGCTTCACATAGAAAAGGCTCTTGATGTGAGCATCACAAAATCATCAAAAGGGCTTGAAAAAACACACGGCGTTACAAAAAAGCTCGAAAATGCTACTGTAACTACGTTTACAGACAACGAATTTTTCCATTTTGACAAACTTGAACTTGAGGGCAGATTTGAAGCAAAAACAAATGATTTTCTTCACCTGCTCCTTGTTATCAAAGGAAATATAATAATAAACGGTGCTTCCTTTAAAAAAGGGGAAAGCGCAATAGTCCCCGCCGGCACCCAAAAATATATTTTTGAGGGCAAGGGCACTGTATTAAGATACTATTAAATTGAGCCGCACGGTGTCAAATATTTTGTTATAAAGAGGATATAAAGTTGAACAAATATACAAAACTTATTACCAATACCGCGGTGCTTGCGCTCGGTACTCTGGGATCAAAAATTCTCGTTTTCCTTTTGATGCCTCTGTACACAAGACTGCTTACGAGTGCACAGTACAGCACTGCAGACATAATTTCACAGACGGCAAACCTGCTCATTCCGCTGATATCTCTCGGTATGTATGAGGCGGTTTTCCGCTTTGCCATGGACAAGAATGTAAAAAGCGAAAAGGTGCTCACCACCGGTCTTTATACCACCTTTGCCGGCTGTTTGGTATTTGCGCTTTTTCTCCCGCTTTTCTGCAAAATAGAATATTTTGACGGATATTTCCCGCTTGTTTTTCTCTATGTTATAGGTGCAAGTATTCATTATCTGGTTTCAAGATACACCCGTGCTATCGGCAAAAATACACTTTTTGCGCTTCAGGGAATACTCCTTACCGCAATAAATATTGCTCTTAATATTCTGTTTCTTGTAGGATTGGATATGGGGATAGCAGGATATGTGCTTTCCACAATTTTATCAGACCTTGCAGTTTCTCTTTTTCTTTTTATAAAGCTTAACCTCTTCAAGCATTTAATTCCCCGGAATTTCTGCAAAACCTTGCTTTGGCAAATGCTTAAATACAGTGTTCCGCTCATTCCCACAACAGTATTCTGGTGGGTAACAAATGTTGCTGACAGATATATTATCAGAGGTGTTTTGGGTGATGGGATAAACGGTCTTTATGCGGCGGCTTTTAAAATTCCTACCATACTCTTGCTTTTATCAAGCGTATTTACAGAGGCATGGCAGTTTTCGGCCGTCGTTGAAAAGGACGATGCTTCAAACAAAGAACACGCGAAATTTTTCGGTGTGGTTTTCAACAGTTTTCAGGGAATGCTGTTTATGAGTGCTGCAATACTTATATCAGGTTCACAGTTATTTGCGAAAATACTCTTTGCCCCCTCATATTTTGAAGCCTGGATTTATATGCCGCTTCTTATCTCGGCAACGGTTTATTCAAGTCTTGTAACTTTTATGGGAAGTGTTTATCTTGTAGATAAAAAAAGTGTCCTTTCCTTTATAACGGCACTTATCGGAGCAGTTACAAATATTATTCTCAACATTATTCTTATTAAGCCCTATGGTGCAAACGGTGCCGCTTTTGCAACATTTGTCTGCTATCTTGTTGTTTATGCACTCAGAGCAATAAGCGCTAAAAAAATGATAAACTTCAACGAGCATTCAATAAAGGTTGCAATAAATACTTTGCTTATTCTTATACAATCCGTATTTTTAATAAAGAATCTCCCCTTTGCGTATGTTGTACAGGCCGTGTCGGTTATTCTGATATTTGCTCTTAATGCAAAGCCGATACTCGACGGCGTTATGAATATACTTAAAAAGAAATTAAAGAAATAGTTTTAAAAGCCATACGCTTGTGTTTCAATAATTTTTTCTTTTTCAGGGAGACAAAAACGAAAAATCTGCGGAAATCCCGAAATAAAGAAAAAATTTTCAAAAATCCTTGACAAAGTTTTTGAGCAGTGATAAAATAGGTACAACGATTTTTGAGGAGAAACACAAAATGAAAAAAGTACTCAGTTTTGTTTTTGAATACTATTTTTATTACTTTTACTTTGGCTTTGGCTTAGTAAAAGCTCTTTGTGCTACTCCAAAAAATCATAATGCATTTGCTTGATTTGCTTAAGCAAAATTTGATTTCTTTCACAGGTTGCACAGAGCTTATGTGTAACCTGTGATTTTTGTTTTGGAGGAAAGATTATGATCGCAATTTTAAAAGCAGGTACAACAGAACAGCAAAAGAACAATTTGTGTGTATGGTTTGAAAAAATGGGCCTTAAAACCCACATTTCTGTAGGAGAATACCAGACAATTATCGGACTTGTTGGTGATACAAGCAAGGTGGATATCGATCTTCTTGAAAGTATGTCCATTATAGAATCTGTAAAGAGAATAAGCGAACCTTACAAAAACGCCAACAGAAAATTCCACACCGAGGATGCCATAATAGACTGCCAAAACGGCGTAAAAATCGGTGGCGGTCACTTTGCGATAATTGCAGGCCCCTGCTCGGTCGAATCAGAAGAACAGATTATTGATGTGGCAAAAAGCGTTAAAGCTTCGGGCGCTCAGCTTTTAAGAGGCGGTGCATACAAGCCCAGAACCTCACCGTATGATTTCCAGGGGCTGCACGAAAGGGGCATTGACCTTCTTCTTGAGGCTAAAAAGGAAACCGGCATGCCTATAGTCACAGAAATTATGAATGTCAATGATATAGATGTTTTTGAAAATGTTGATGTTGTCCAGGTGGGAGCCAGAAATATGCAGAATTTCGATTTGCTGAAGGCTCTGGGCAGAACAAACAAGACTGTTTTGTTAAAGAGAGGTCTTGCAAACACAATAAAAGAGCTTCTGATGAGTGTTGAATACATTATGGCAGGCGGTAATGAAAATGTAATTCTCTGCGAAAGAGGTATCAGAACTTTTGAAACCGTTACAAGAAACACTCTTGATTTGAGTGCCGTACCTGTCCTTCACGAGCTTACACATCTCCCGGTAATAGTTGACCCGAGCCATGCTACCGGTATTTCAAGAATGGTTGAACCGATGGCTATGGCAGCAACTGCGGCAGGCGCTGACGGCATTATGATAGAAGTACACAACAACCCTGTACATGCTTTGTGCGACGGTGCTCAGTCACTGACACCTGAACAATTTGACGGTGTATGCAAAAAAATTGCCAGAATAAGAGAAGTATTATAAATCGAAAGGTAAAGTAAGTAAAAATGAATGTCGGAATTGTTGGACTCGGACTTATCGGAGGCTCCGCGGCAAAAGCCTACAAAGCAAACGGTGCTCACACCGTATATGCTTTTGATACAGATACATCAATGCTCGATTTTGCTATGATGACAGGTGTTGTAGACAAGGTGCTTGACAAAGACAACATCTCTGATTGTGAGCTTATAATAATCGCACTTTATCCTGATGTAACTGTAAAATATATGGAAGACAATGCCGGGTTCATATCAAAAGATGCACTTGTCATAGATTTTTGCGGCACAAAAAGAGATGTTTGCCGGAAGGGCTTTGAGCTTGCTGAAAAACACGGATATTTATTCGTGGGCGGCCACCCTATGGCAGGAACACATTTTTCAGGCTTTGCACACAGCCGTGAAAATATGTTCTGTGGAGCCGGAATGGTGATTATTCCGCCGATACTTGACGATATGGAGCTGCTCGAAAGGATAAAAAATATTCTATCCCCGCTTAAATTCGGAAAAATTTCGGTGACAAGTGCCGAAAAGCACGACAAACTTATAGCTTTTACCTCGCAAATGCCTCATATTATTTCAAATGCGTATATAAAAAGTCCGACTGCAAAAGAACATTTCGGTTTTTCTGCCGGAAGCTATCGGGATATGACACGAGTTGCGTGGCTTAATCCCTCTATGTGGACAGAACTGTTTTTAAATAACAGAGACAATCTTATAAATGAAATGGATATTCTGATTTCAGAACTTGAAAAATACAAGAAAGCCCTTGAAACTCAGGACTTTGACACTCTTTATGCGCTTCTTGATGAGGGAAGACGAATAAAAACGGAGGTTGACGGAAAGTGAGCACTGTTGAAATAAACGCTTCCAAAAGATATAATGTTATCATAGAAAAGGGCGCTTTATCAAAAGTCGGAGAACTGGCTAAAGAAATAATCGGGCAGTGTCGCGCTGTAATTATAACCGACGACAAAGTTGATGCTCTTTATTCGGCTACCCTGACAGCCTCGCTTGAAAAGTCGGGTTTTGATGTCATTAAATTTGTATTTGAAAACGGTGAAAAATCAAAGAATTTTGATACATATAAAAATATAATTGATTTCCTTGCCGCAAACCGGATTGGCAGAAAAGATACTATTTTCGCCCTGGGCGGCGGTGTTGTGGGAGACATGGCAGGCTTTGCCGCCGCTACCTACTTAAGAGGTATTCGTTTTATTCAGCTCCCGACAACTCTCCTTGCCGCAGTTGACTCATCGGTTGGCGGAAAAACAGCAATAGACCTTGCCTACGGAAAAAATCTTTTAGGTGCTTTTTATCAGCCCGAGCTTGTTGTGTGCGACACAAATACTCTTAGCACTCTGGATAAAAGCGTATTTTCAGACGGCTGCGCCGAGGTTATAAAATACGGTGCTATCTCAGACGATGTTATTTTTGATTTGATGAAATCGCCGGAATCTCTTGATATTGACCACATAATACGCCGTTGTGTAGAGGCAAAAAGAGATGTTGTTGTAAAAGACGAATTTGAATCAGGTCTTCGTCAGATACTCAATTTCGGTCACACCTTTGGTCATGCTGTGGAAAAGTTAAGTAATTATAAAATTCCCCACGGAAGCGCCGTTGCTATCGGAATGGCGATTATAATGAGAGCCACGGCATCGGATGAATACGCAGACAAGCTTATTTCTCTGCTTGAAAAATATAATCTGCCGACTAAAACAGACTTCGGAGCAGACGAATTGTTTGAAGCGGTGCTCAGTGACAAAAAGCGCAGTGCCGACAATATCACACTTGTTCTTCCGATAAAAGAGGGCAAGTGTATGCTTTGTAACAAATCCCTGAGCGAAGCAAAAGAAATACTTTCAAAAGGACTTTAATTGAAAGGCGAGTTTTATGGAAATCACTATAAATCAAGCGAAAATATCGGGAGAAATCCGTGCAATCGAATCAAAATCCTTTGCTCACAGAGCATTGATTTGTGCCGCTTTTTCAGACAGGCCCACGGAAATTATTTGCGCTGAGCTTTCGGAAGATATTCTGGCAACTGCAGATGTACTGACGGCTCTCGGTGCAAAAATAACTATAGACACAGGCAAGCTCTGGGTTGAACCTGTCGGAGAAATCCCCAAAAAAGCAATACTCAACTGCAGGGAAAGCGGTTCAACATACAGGTTTATTCTCCCCTGTGTTTGTATAAAAGGTGCATCCGCCCGCTTTAAGCTTGAGGGCAGACTTCCTCAAAGACCGATGGATGTCTTCTGGGACCTTGTCGAAAGCCACGGGGTCACAGTAAGAGGAAAGGGCAGAGACATTGTTTGTGTAAGCGGTGAGCTTTCGGGTGATAAACTTGCTATTCCCGGCAATATTTCATCTCAGTATATAAGCGGCCTTATTATGGCGCTCGGTATGTCGGGAAAATACGGAGAAATCGAGATTACAAACGGCATAGAGTCTCTCGGATATATAAATATAACACTGGATGTAGTAAACAAATTCGGTATCAGGGCCGAGTTTGCCGGAAACAAAATAAAAGTATACGGAGAAAAGAGATATAAATCTCCCGGAACAATAAAAATTGAGGGCGACTGGTCCAATGCCTCGTTCTGGCTTTGTACAGCAGCCGCCTGCGAATGCGACTTTACGGTGAATGACATAAACACAAGCTCTGTTCAGGGAGACCGCGCGGTATGCTCTTTGCTTGAAAAATTTGGTGCGACACTTGAATACGGGGATGACTTTGTAAAAGTCAAAAAACGAGAGGGCCGATTAGAAGCAATAAATATTGATGCCCATAATATTCCCGACCTTATTCCTGCAATTGCGCTTGCTGCAATTGCCGCAAAGGGCGAAACGGTAATATATGGTGCCCGGAGATTACGGCTTAAGGAAAGCGACCGGATAAAAAGCATTACCGAAGCAATTACCGCCCTTGGCGGCAAAGCCGTAGCCAATGACGACGGTATGGTAATAACAGGGGCTCCTCTTTCAGGCGGTGTTGTAGACAGCTTCGGTGACCACAGAATAGCAATGCTTGCCGCCTGTGCATCAACAATGTGTGAAAACCCGGTTACAATAAAAGGCTTTGAAGCTGTAAAAAAATCTTATCCTGACTTTTACAAAGATTTTCAAAAAGTCACAGAAAGGTAAAATTATGAGTTCAATTTACGGTAAAAACATAAAAGTTTCGATTTTCGGACAGTCTCATTCCAAGGCTATTGGAGTTGTGATAGACGGAATACCCTCAGGCGAAGCGCTCGACATAGATAAATTAAAAGCATTTACCGCGCGCCGCGCGCCCTCAAGTCACAGTCTTGGCACAAAGAGGCGTGAAGCTGACGAGTTTGAAATATTATCGGGAATAAATAATGACAAATTCTGCGGTGCTCCATTTGCTGCAACCATAACAAATACCAACGCACATCCCGGCGATTACAGTGAATTTTCGGAAAAGCCGAGGCCCGGACACGCTGATTATACTGCCGGCATAAAATACGAAGAAGCCACCGACTTCAGCGGCGGCGGACACTTTTCCGGAAGACTGACCGCTCCGCTTTGTATTGCAGGCGGAATCTGCGCTCAGCTTCTTGAAAAACGAGGAATCTTTGTCGCTTCACATCACGAAAGAATCGGAAAAGCCAGGGACAAAAGATTTGATCCCGTCAGCGTTTCAAAAAGTGATTTTGACGCGCTTTTCACCGACGGTTTTACCGCAATTGACAAAAAAGCTCTTGCCGATATGAAAGAAGTCGTGTCGCTCTGCGCCAAAGAGGGCGACTCTGTCGGCGGTGTAATAGAATGTGCTGTAACAGGCCTGCCTGTCGGCGTTGGAGAGCCAATGTTTGACGGCCTTGAAAACAAAATCGCAGCTGCCGTTTTTGCCATTCCCGGAGTTAAAGGGATTGAATTCGGAAGCGGATTTGAATGTGCCGCACTTTTCGGCAGCGAGAACAACGACGAATTTACATACAGCGAAAACAAGGTGGTAACCAGAACAAATAATCACGGAGGAATACTTGGCGGCTTAAGCTCAGGTATGCCGCTTATTTTCAGAGTAGCAATGAAGCCGACTCCCTCGATTTTCAAAGAGCAGAATACAGTAAATCTGACAGACAAAAACGACTGCAAACTTCAGATAAAGGGCAGACATGACCCTTGTATTGCACTTCGTGCACTTGCGTGCGTAGAATCGGCAGCGGCTATCGCTGTTTACGATTTACTGCTCGATTATTACAAAACCAATCATTGAGGTAAAGGAAAATGGAGCTTTCAGAATACAGAGAACAAATTGATAAAATAGATAATGAACTTGTAAAACTTTTCAAGGAAAGAATGGAAGTTGCAAAAGGTATTGCCGAATGCAAAAGAGAAAATAAGCTTCCTGTGTTTGACCCTGCCCGCGAAAGAGAAAAGCTTACAGACATTTCAAAGAAAATGCCCGAACAGCTTAAAACATACGGTGAAAGCTTGTATTCACTTTTGTTTGAACTCAGCCGCGCATATCAGCGAAAAGAGCTCTCTTACAAAAACGAGTTTGCTCAGAAAATCACAAGCGCACTTGAAGACACAAGCAAAGAATTTCCCCAGAGAGCTCTTGTTGCCTGTCAGGGCGTTGAGGGAGCTTATTCAACAAAAGCCTGTGACAAGTTATTTAAAAATGCTGAAATAATGTACTTCAACTCATTTGAGGGTGTCTTCTCGGCTATTGAAAACGGCATGTGCGACTATGGAGTAATTCCGCTTGAAAACAGCACCGCCGGCTCGGTTAATTTAGTGTATGACCTTATGATGAAATATAATTTCAGCATTGCAAAAAGTGTGAGAATAAAGGTTGACCACTCGCTTCTCGTAAATAAAGGCGTAAAGCTTAATGAAATAAAAGAAATTTTTTCTCATAGCCATGCTATCGCTCAGTGCGACAACTTTTTAAAGAGTTTAAACAATGTAAAGATTACGCCTTGTGAAAACACCGCAATTGCAGCAAAAAGGCTCTTTGAAAGCGGCAGACGGGATGCCGCGGCTATTTCCTCTGACAACTGCGCTCAGATATACGGTCTCGAAAGGCTCTGCGACTCTATTCAGGATACAAGTAACAATTACACCCGTTTTATTTGTATATCAAAAAATCTTCAGATTTATCCCGGTGCAGACAGAACAAGTATAATGATGGTATTAAAGCACCAGCCCGGTGCATTATATACCGTTTTATCAAGATTATATGCTCTTGGCATCAACCTTTTAAAACTTGAAAGCCGTCCTCTTCCGGACAGCGACTTTGAATTTATGTTTTATTTTGACCTTGAAGGCTCGGTATATTCAAAAGAATTTATAGAAATGTTCAATGATATTGAGGGTATATGCTCAAAAATAAAATATCTTGGAAGCTATAATGAGGTAGTATGAAAAACAGCAAAAAATTTGCACTGATCGGCGAAAAACTTTCCCACAGTTTTTCAAAAGAGATTCACAATATGCTTGGCGACTATCAGTACGAGCTCGTAGAAATAGAAAAGGGCAAGCTCGGAGAATTTTTTGAGCACACAGACCTTGACGGCTTTAATGTAACTATCCCTTATAAAAACGAGGCCATGGAATACTGCAAGAGTCTGTCGGACAGAGCAAAAAAAATCGGCTGCGTAAACACAGTTGTAAGGCTTGACGACGGTAACTTTTATGGCGACAACACCGACTACTTTGGTTTTCAGAAGCTCCTTGGTGATACCGCTTTTTCGGGCAAGGCACTTGTTCTCGGAAGCGGAGGCGCATCAAAAACCGTTAAAACAGTTCTTGAAGAAAAGGGCTTTAGTCCTGTTGTGGTCATTTCAAGAAGCGGCGAAGACAATTATGAAAACCTGCACAAGCACTTTGACGCAAAGCTTATTGTAAATGCCACTCCCGTCGGAATGTATCCGCATAACGGGAAGTCACCTTTAAGCCTCAAAGGGTTTAAAGACTTAAAACTGGTCCTTGACCTCATATATAATCCCGCAAGACCCGCGCTGTTACTCGAAAGCGAAAGACTTGGTATAGAAAACCGGAACGGGTTATATATGCTTGTGGCCCAGGCTAAGCTTGCAAGTGAGCAATTTTTGAAAAAAGAAATTGATGACGGTGAAATTGAAAAAATTTGCCGTATACTTGCCGGAAAAACTCAAAATATCGTGCTTATCGGTATGCCGGGCAGTGGAAAAAGTACGATTGGCCGGGCTCTCGCAGAGTATCTTGGCAGAAGTTTTGCTGATACAGATGCTCTTTTTGAAGAAAAATTAGGAATTACACCCGAAAATATGATAATATCCGAGGGAGAGCTCGCTTTCAGAGAAAAAGAAAGCGAAATCCTGTCTGAAGTTTGCAAGAAGAGCGGGCTTGTTGTGTCAACCGGTGGCGGTATTGTTACACTTGATAAAAACTATGACATTATGCACCAGAACGGAATAATAGTCTACATTGACCGCAATCTGAATGAGCTTGTTTGCGACAACAGACCTCTGTCCATAAAAAACGGTGTAGAAAAGCTTTATGAAATGAGAGCTCCTAAATATAACAACTGGTGCGACTTTTCTGTAAAGGTAAAAGGCATAGATGAAACCGCAAAAGAAATAATAAAAATACTTAAGAGGTAGTGTGATGAAATTTTTAGTAATAAACGGGCCGAACCTTAATATGCTCGGTGTAAGAGAACCCGATATTTATGGAAAAAACACCCTTAAAGAGCTGGAAGAGAGAATACTTAACCACTGTTTTGGCTCCGGTATAGAGGTCGAATTTTATCAGTCAAACCACGAGGGAAATATAGTTGATAAGATTCAGGACGCATACCAAAAATTTGACGGCTTGATAATAAATCCGGCGGCATATACTCACACAAGCATTGCTATCCCCGATGCCATAAAAGCCGTAGGAATCCCGTCGGTTGAGGTGCACTTGTCTGATGTTGACAGCCGTGAGGAATACCGCAAAATTTCCTATGTTGCTCCCGTATGTATTGCCACAATAAAGGGCAAACATTTTGACGGATATATTGACGCGGTAAATATTCTTGTAAATTTTCTGAGCAAATAAAAAATATGCCTCTCAAAGAGAGGCATATTTTTTATGCATCAAGTTGCTTTCCCAAAAAGGTAGCCGCTGTCTGTATAAGCTTTGATTCAACATCCTTGTCAATACGCTCACCCATATCGGTTACAACCGAGGCAACACACCCGATAAGGTCGCCCTCGGAAAGAATGGGCATTGCGCAGGAAATATAATTTGAGGAATCAATATCATCTGTAACGGGGATTCTCTCAGAGCCGTCATTATAGTGGTAAAAGCTGCGACTTTCAATTATTTCATCAAGCTCATCTGAAAAAGGCTTTTCAAAATATTCCTTTTTAGGAAGTCCCGCACAGGCAATAATTGCATCTCTGTCACAAATAATAACCGCCATATCGCAGGTCTTGTGGAGAGTTTCCGCATACTGCGCGGCAAATCCGCCAAGCTCACCAATCGGTGAATACTTTTTGAAAATGACCTCGCCCTCTCTGTCCGTGTAGATTTCAAGCGGGTCGCCCTCTCTAATTCTCATTGTTCTTCTTATTTCTTTAGGGATAACAACTCTTCCGAGGTCATCTATTCTTCTTACTATTCCTGTTGCTTTCATATATAAAAATCTCCTTTTTTCCTTTTGGTTTGCATTACTATTGTTAGCAAGACAGGAGTTTTTATGTAAGGAAAATGATAAAAATATTGGTTAATTCACCCTTGACTTTTTTAGTACTTTGCGATATAATATATTGGATAAAGAGCTAATTTTAGACAATTTTTTATGGGGTGATAAATATACCTTTGAAAAGTGATGCACTTTTTTGGAAAAAGAAAGAATTTATTTCATTTTTGTTGAGTATTCTCGTCTTTTTTATTCATTCGCATTTTGCGCAGGACATTGCAAGTGACAATTTTATTTCTCTTGTTAATCAAAAAGTCTCCTACTTTTTTTCCGACTCTATTACCAGGTATGCAATACCTATGTTTTTTATGATGTCGGGAATATCGTTTTATAAGGAATATAGCAACAAAAAATATTTGGCAAAAATGAAATCTCGTTTATTAACTTTAGTTATACCATATTTGCTTTGGAATACTATCTGGATGATTTGGGAGATTTTTACTTCATATTCCATCCTTGCAAATTTTTCATCAGGCGAGCCTTACCCTTTAACCTTAATAAGCATACTAAAAGGCATCTTTTTCTATGGGTGTAATGTTCCGTTTTGGTTTATATTTGATTTAATTATATTTTCATTCGCAGCACCAATTGTATTTTTAATCATTAAAAACAAATATGTCGGTATGATTTCCGTTATTTGTTTATCCGTAGTATCGCTATTTGGAATACATTTACCGACAAGTATATTCTATTACCCTACGGCAACTGTTTTCTATTTGATGGGAGCTATAATAGGTTATCATTTTTATGATTTTGTATCAAAAAAATCTTCGAAGCCGATGCAAATTGCTTCACTTGTTTTTTTTGTAGTATATATCCTTGCTAAAAATATAGCCCCACAAAGAATACATATTAACAACTATTTAACACAAATCTTAGTATATACACTTGCGGCATTTTCTCTTTGGAATATTTCGGATATGTTTATTGAACGAATTAAACACATGGCAATCTATCGCCGTTCCTTTGCCGTTTATGCAATGCACCTGCCCGTGGCAATCGTTATTCTTAAAATATTTGATTTTTGCACTCCGCAAAGCCAGTGGCTTGAAATTCCAAAATTTATAATTATGATTATTTCAACATTGGTAATTATTAATTTAGTGTGTGCTTTTTTAGAAAAGTTTGCACCGAAAATTTATGCAACACTTATGGGAAACCGAATAAACAAAAATCCAAAATAATTTTAACGCAAACTCAATACAAAAAAATTTAAGCGAGGTGAAATTCACCTCGCTTTCATTCTCTCTACCACACTATGTATTGCAAAACAAAACTTGTCGAAATCTGTCAATGTTGTCAGCAACGGGTCGCCCTCGCGGATACGCATAGTGCGACGGATTTCTTTGGGTATTACGACACGACCGAGGTCGTCAATGCGTCTTACAATTCCTGTTGCTTTCATATATAAAAAACTCCTTTTTGCATTTTGGTTTACAAAGATATTGTTTGCAACAAAGGAGTTTTTATGTAATTTATTTTATGGGATTTGGTGGTAAGTATATAACAAGACTTTATAGTGTTCCGGTAATATTTTCTTATTTGATATTTATTAGTTATTACTCTTGAATTTTGTCAAATATATGTTATAATGAAATAAAGGTTCTACATTCTGCCTTCTTTTTCGGCTTGTATTTTTGAAAATCGGCAGCCACAGTAGTTTTGTCTGTATAAATTATGTTCTTTTGATAGCTCAACCGAGCGCTTGTATCCGTTTTTCTTCTTGAAGTCGGAATACAAATACTCCACCCCATATTTTTCGGACAAGCTTTTTCCTATATCATTAAGAACCTTGCTGTTTTTAAGCGGACTTATAGACAGTGTAGTTGTAAAATAGTCAAATCCACCGTCTTTTGCTCTTTTTGCACTTTCTTCAAGTCTGAGCTCAAAGCACTTGACGCATCTTTTGCCGCCCTCGGGTATATCCTCAAGTCCCTCAGACATTTTATAAAATCTCTCGGGCTCATAATCACCCTCAGTATAAGTTACGGTTTTATCAAGGCCCATTTCGCCGATAAATCTTTTTTCTTCATCGGCACGGTATCTGAACTCTTCAGGGCTGTCAATATTCGGATTATAAAAGAAAACAGTTATATCAAAATATTTATTTAAGTATTCAAGTACATAGCTTGAACAAGGTGCACAGCACACGTGCAAAAGAAGACTTTTGCGCTTTCCCTCTTTTATTATTGACTCAATTACTTTTTCAGTAAAAACACTGTAATTTTCCATAAAATCACCTATTAAAATCAGATTGGAGGATACAAATGAAATCCGGCGGAATTATTTCTTTAATACTGTCTGTCGCCTGTATTGTTGCAGGATGCTTTTTGATTTATAATATTGACGAGTCCTCCGATTATGATATCAGTTCATTTAATCCAAACGGGCAGATTGACCGAGCAATAACTCTTGACGCGGCAATCAGATCCGAGGCAAGTGACAATATAGTCGAGGATCCGAATATAGGAATCCTGTATCTGCCCTACGATTATTCCTTACCGGCACCCGAAAGCGAGGCCGTTGACGTCTCTCACTTCAACAAAAGTGTATTTATCGGCGACTCGAGAATGCTCGGACTTATAAAATATACAGATGTAGACCCAATAAACTACTGCAGTGTAGGATTTGCCGTGAACGAATATGATGGCAAAAAATTTATCAGAATAGACGGCGAAAACTACTCGGTAAAAGAGGCTCTTCGGAAAAATGATGATTTCGAATCAGTTTATATCGCCACCGGGATTAACGAGCTTGGCTGGTCGATTAGCAAATTTTCAGATGAATACCGAGAGATGATAGCGGATATAAAAGCAGTTGCAGGCGAGCGTGACATCTACATCCAGCTTATTATGCCCGTAACAAACGGCTTTGAAAAATCAAGATATATGAACCCCTTTAATTTGAAAAACAGCAGTGTTCCCAAGTTTAACAATGCATTAAAAGAAATTGCCGAGGAATACAAAGCACTTTACCTCGACTGCGCCGGAATATTTTGCCTGGATAACGGCACTCTTGATCCCAAGAAATCGTCAGATGGAGCTCATTTAACGTATGAGGCGTACGACGAACTGCTTGAATACTATAAAACCCACGTAGTTAAGTCAAAGGTTCGCATCGGATAATATTTTGTGGCAGGACTTGTCCTGCCACTTTTTATTTGTGAGAATCCATATAATTCTGGAGTATTATCTGAGCAGATAAGGTATCAACAACCTCTTTTCTTTTTTTTCCACGCGTATCGGTCATATTAAGTATCTGATGTGCCGCCATTGTGCTCATTCTCTCATCGAAAAACTCAATTGTTATACCTTCAAGTTCTTTTTCAAGAAGCTTTGCAAATTCGCGGATTTTTTCTGCTCTCGGCCCCTCGGTTCCGTTCATATTGACAGGAAGGCCAAGGACAATTTTAGTTACATTATGCTCTTTGGCTGCAGCTGCTACCTTTTTGGCGGTTTCCACAATATATGTGCTGTAAATTGTTCCCACAGGACTTGCAAGAAAACCGAGAGAATCGCTGACTGCAAGACCTGTGCGGGCATCTCCCAAATCTACTCCGAGTATTTTTTCTGCCATAATTATATTATTTCTCTTTCCTTTATAAATTCAAAAACTTCCTTGTATGTCGGTATTGAGCTTGATGCACCTTCCTTGGATACCACTAAAGCGCCTACCGCATTTGAATACTTACAGGCACCGACAATATCACCGCTGCGAACATATTCAAGTGTCATAGCGGCAGTAAAAGCGTCTCCTGCTGCCGTTGTATCAACAGCATTCACCTCGTAAGCAGTACAGATGTGATAATGTATGCCGTCATATATATAACAACCTCTGTCACCAAGCTTTATTACAATATATTTTGCTTTTACCTTTTTATAAAGGGCAATTGCGGCTCTCAGGCAATTATCTGCATTTGTCGGTGCAATTCCTGTAAACGCGAGTGTTTCACTTTCATTTGGAGAAAAAACTTCTATTTCTCCAAGCAAATCAAGGTTTAAAGATGTATCTGCCGGCCCTGCGTCAACAATAATCGGAATACCCTGTTTCCTTGCATATGAGCAGGCACAAACCACACTTTCATAAGGAATCTCAAAATTTACAAACAGTGCATCGGGATAGCACATAAATGCTTCTTCTACATCTTCCTTATTTATTTTTGCATTTGCTCCGGGGTACACTATTATTCTGTTCATACCGTTTGATTCTACAAATATTGCCGCAAGTCCCGTGGGAGCATTTGCATCCTTTTTTATAAACCTTGTATCGATTCCGTTTTCTTTATAAAAGTTTTTAAGTGCTGTTCCATTATTGTCATTTCCAAGTCGGGTGCAAAAAACACTGTCTCCGTCAAGGCGGGCAATTGTTACGGCTGCATTAGCTCCTTTGCCCCCGGGGATATAGGTGTACTTTTTTGAATCTATTACCGTTTCTCCCGCACTTGGAACACGGTTAACATTGAGCACAAGGTCCATATTCGCACTGCTTACTGCGAGTATTCTTTTTTTCATAAAACCTCCTTACCGCCATCATTATAATCCGGACAATTTATTATTCTTTATCTGCCTTTTTTAACCTTAACTTTAACATTACCGTAATTGTCAGAAGAACCGTTATTACAAGCGCAAAAGCTGCAATAATTACAGGATTTAAGCGCTTTTCTGTTTGGCGTTCTCCGTCACTTTCGATCAGTATCTTTAATTCTTCATCTGTATTTGTTGCACTGTATCCTGCTATTTCTCCAAGGCTGAGTTCTATACTTTCACAACTTCCTGCATCTGATAAAATCTGAACAAAATTGTATGTCTCGTCATGCACTGCACTCATATCAACATATATGTTCTGACTTTCCCAGGGCAAAACATCTGCCCTTACATCATAAACACCGTTTTTTCCTGTAAAACGCAGAATTACGGGAATACTGCCGTCAAAATCAGTTCCTGTTATTCTGAGACCAAATGACAGAACCGGTGTATGCTTGAAATTCTGCGGTTTATCAAAAGAAACTGCCATTCCAAAAAGTGATGTAACTGCTTTGCTTTCATCATATTTGGCAATTAGCATTCTTTCCCCGACTTTTTCAAGTGAATGCTTGATAGCTTTTGTATTATATGCCGGCGATACTTTTTCAATGGTGCTATAGGAATCAATGCTGAAGAACCGGTATTTTCCTATAGGTGTAAAGGCGAGCTTTATAGCCGCATCGGAATCTAAGTATGTCCGATGTTGTATTTTTTTCTCTTTCACAAGGCTTTCATACTTCTTTATATCTGCGCCCAGAAGCTGAAGCATTTGTTTGTCGTTCGACAAATATGCTTTTGCCATTTTCAAAGCCGTGCCATTATATGAGGGAGCATTTTTCAAAGATATTATATGTCTTTGGAATCTTCCCGTATCTGTTGTTTCAATAATGCTTTCAAGCACTTTTTTTATTGACAGAACAGACGACCCCAGGTGGCTTATCAACATTCCGGGAACTTTTTGAGGTATAATCAAATCCTCTAAGGATGAAGAGGTCTGTTCAACACATATTCCCCAGGGAAAATTACCCTCATCGCTTATATATGTGTTGAGTGCATCTACAAATGCGTTTGTTGAAAAACGGTTGCTTTTTCCGAGAAGCGAGGTGTATTCCCCGACTCCGTCAACGGATGCATATACTCTTATGTTATCAGAAACACTGTTTGCACAAATATAAACAAATCTCATAATATCTGCATAACTCTGCACAAGCTCGGTCATCGACATTACCGGTGCGCCGTATTCTTCAGCACCCTTGTTTACCGATCTTGCAATAATGAAGCTGTCTACTCCAAAGCCATCTTTTTTACAGCCGTATCTCTCTGTAAGAAACTCCACCATTGCTTTAATTGTATTTCTGCACTCCTCGTTTTTTATGTTCGCCATATAACTGTCTGAGTGCAAATTTGCTCCGTCATATACCATATTCTGAATAGAATCTGATCCTATAAGCAGTCTGAGTGACACATTCATACAAGACGCCTTGTATGTATATAACACCTTGTCGAGATATTCGACATAATCCTTATCAAAATAATAGTTGTTGCCGTCAGAATAATAAACCTGTCCGCTGCGCTCTCTTGCTATGAGCTTTTGGAATTCTACTTCAAAAACAGTTGCCTCTGTCAAACTTTCACATACAACATCTGTATCCTCTCCGGCAAGACCGAGCTCCATCGGCCCATATGTGCTCTGATGATAACTTTCTACATAAGCAGGCGTATCTACAAAAACCATTGGAGATGTGGAAATCTTAACTACATATTTTTTGAATTTCGCTGCTGCACCGAGTATCTCTGTCGGCACCTTAAAACTGAACTTGGTTGAAATTCCGTGAGTTGCTATAGGCGTTTCGCTTTCATAGTCAAATGTTCTTGCATTGTCGGTTAACTCAAGTGCATATAATCTGAACTCAAGTCCCTCAAACTCTGTTACATATTTGCGGCCAAGCTCTCCGGATATGCTCAGATACTTTCCGTCATTAGTTATTCTGCATGCACTTACGTCCCCGTAAGTTATATATTCATATTTGTCATACTCGCTTGTGAAACCTATTGAACGGATACGAATTTTTCCCTCTTTTACGGGAAATTCAAGTCTGATTCCCTTAATTGATTCAACGCGGCTTAGCTTTTGCGTTGCAACTTCAATGGTACTTTCACCTTTAAGCTGCACTGTATATTCCTCAGGGGTTCTTTCATCTCCCCTTAGCAAAACTATTTTAAAGTTTTCGGCCTCGCTCTTGTTTTCCAGGGAAATTCTTATTGTGTCATCAAAATCATTGACTACTATCGGAATATCAAACTCCATACTTACCTTTTTGCTGCCCGCGGCAGGTATTAAATCAAAGTAAGATTTGTCTGTGGAAAATTCGGCTACTCCTCCATATACATTGTATTTTTCAAAGGAAAATCTGTTTGACAGAGATAAATCTATTCGTTTTCCTGCGACAAGGTCATCAAGCAGGAATCCTCCGTCCCACACTCCGTTTTCAATATGGCTTGGCACTATTCCAAATTCAATTGATGAAATTGTTGACCTTTTTGTATATGCCGATATGTCACACTCAATATCATTCCAGCTTCCGCTTTCAATTCTTGATATGTTCTCATGCCTTTCGCCGTCAGCGCTTACAAATACAATTCTTGCAAATGCATCAAAATCTGACGCGCGGGAAATGCTGTCAATATACATTGCAGTTGAAAAACTTTTGAATTCCGACAAATCAAGAAAAGGTTCAAACTGTGCAACAACCGTTCTTATTATATCAGCTCCGGCAGTTTCTCCCTTTGCTGACAAAACCTTATCTCTTGACGATTCAGCGTTCACATCATCTATAACATCTACTCCCGATATTGCGTCTCCCGTTTTCCAGGCAATTTGTGTGTTATCATTAGTAAAATCGGTAATAATTATATTGTCATCCGCGCTTACCAGAGTTGCGAATATTAAACATATAAAAAATATAATGGTCGGCAAAACAACTGTTTTTTTCACCTTTGCCCTCCTGCTGTTTATTCTGCTAACTATATTATAGCATAAATTTAATAAATTGCAAGTGCATTGGTTTTTGACCTAAAAAAGGCACCTCGCAAGAGGTGCCTTTTCTTATTTAATTAAAGACCGCGCTTAATGTATGATGTATGGAGAATTTCGTGCGCCTTGTGGCTGTTGGGCTCGCCAAGGTATTCTTCATAAAGCTTTTTAACTGCGCTGTTTTCGTGTGACTTTCTGAGATCCATCTTCTTATCAGCATTGTAAAGAACAGATGCTCTGAGTTCACGGAGATTCTTTGTGCTTCTGACAAGAGCACTCTGAACAGGCTGACCGCCACCGTTTACACAACCGCCGGGACAAGCCATAACTTCGATGAAGTCAACTTCGACTTCGCCGCTCTTAACCTTGTTAAGAAGCTCTTTTGCATTCTTTGTTCCGCTTGCAACTGCAACGCGAACTGTAATGTCACCGAGCTTGTAGGAAGCCATCTTAATGCCCTCAATGCCACGTACATCTTCAAATTCAAGCTTTCCAAGGGGCTTGCCAAGGATTACTTCAGCCGCTGTTCTGAGAGCCGCTTCCATAACACCACCGGTAGCACCGAAGATTACGCCGGCGCCTGAACCAATATCAAAGGGATTGTCAAACTTTTCATCAGCAAGACCCTTGAAGTTGATTCCTGCTTTTTCGATGAGTCTTGCAAGCTCGCGTGTTGTGATAGCAATATCAACATCAGGAACGCCTGCTGCACACTGATCGGGACGAGTAACCTCAAACTTCTTTGCTGTACAAGGAATAGCAGATACGAATACGATATCCTTGGGATCAAGACCCATCTTCTGTGCATAGTATGTCTTATACATAGCACCGAACATCTGCTGAGGGCTCTTACATGTAGAAAGATTTTCTGTAAATTCAGGGAAGTAGTGCTCACAGTACTTGATCCAACCGGGTGAGCAGGATGTAATCATAGGAAGTGTGCCGCCATTCTTAACTCTTCCGAGGAATTCTGTCGCTTCTTCCATAATTGTAAGGTCAGCTGTAAGGTTCATATCGTATACACCGTCAAAGCCGAGACGCTTCATAGCAGCTACCATCTTGCCTTCAACATCTGTGCCGGGCTCATAACCGAAGCATTCACCGATTGTTGCGCGAACTGAAGGAGCAGCACAAATTGCTACATGCTTTGTAGGATCTGCGATAGCATCAAGAACCTTCTGTGTATCATCCTTTTCATAAAGTGCACCAACAGGACAAGCAACTACGCACTGTCCGCATCCGATACAGCTTGTTTCTGCAAGAGTTCTTTCAAATGCGTGTCCGATTACAGAGTCAAAGCCTCTGTTTGTTGCACCGATAACGCCAATCTCCTGTACATTCTTACATGCACCTACACAACGGCGGCAAAGGATACATTTGTTATTGTCACGAACAATAAAGGGTGTGCTTGTATCAAGCTCATAGTGTTCGCTTTCACCCTCGAAATGGCCTTCTTCACAGCCATACTCCTGAGCAAGCTTCTGAAGCTCACAGGTTGTGCTTCTGATACATGAGAGACACTTCTTTTCGTGATTTGAAAGTACAAGCTCAAGGTTTGTTTTTCTTGCAGCAAGTACACGGGGAGTGTTTGTAAACACTTCCATACCCTCGTTTACGGGATATACGCAGGCTGTAACAAGTCCGCGTGCGCCTGTTACCTCAACAAGGCAGAGACGGCAAGCGCCGATTTCGTTTACGTCCTTGAGATAGCAAAGTGTAGGAATATCAATTCCTGCATATCTTGCAGCTTCAAGAACAGTGGAATTCTTCGGCACAGAATACTCTCTGCCGTTTATCTTTATATTTACTGTTTCCATTTTAGCAAGCTCCTTTCTTATTCCTTAATGATAGCGCCGAACTTACATTTTTCGATACAAGCTCCGCACTTGATACACTTGGATGTATCGATAACATGCGGCTGCTTTACGCTGCCTGAAATAGCGCCAACGGGACATACGCGTGCACACGCTGTGCAACCCTTACATTTGTCCTCAACAATCTTGTAGCTGAGAAGATTCTTACATACGCCTGCAGGACACTTCTTATCCTTAACGTGTGCAACATATTCATCACGGAAATAGCGGAGAGTTGAGAGAACGGGGTTCGGAGCTGTCTGACCGAGACCGCAGAGAGAAGCACTCTTGATATATTCACTGAGCTCTTCAAGACGGTCAATATCTTCCATTGTACCGTTACCGGATGTAATCTTTTCAAGTATTTCGAGAAGTCTCTTTGTACCAACACGACAAGGTGTACATTTACCGCAGGATTCATCAACAGTAAATTCGAGGAAGAACTTTGCAAGGTCAACCATACAAGTATCTTCGTCCATTACTATAAGTCCGCCTGAACCCATCATTGAGCCTATTGCAATAAGGTTATCGTAGTCAATAGGTGTATCAATGAGCGATGCAGGAATACATCCGCCGGAAGGACCACCTGTCTGAGCTGCCTTGAACTTCTTACCGTTAGGTACGCCGCCACCGATGTCTTCAACAACCTCGCGGAGAGTTGTACCCATAGGAATTTCAACAAGACCTGTGTTGTGAATCTTACCACCAAGTGCAAATACCTTTGTTCCCTTGGACTTTTCAGTACCCATAGAAGCAAGCCACTCGGGACCGTTTATGATAATCTGAGCAATATTTGCATATGTTTCAACGTTATTAATGATTGTAGGCTTTCCGAAAAGACCCTTTACTGCCGGGAACGGAGGACGGGGACGGGGCTCGCCGCGGTTACCTTCTATAGATGTGAGAAGCGCTGTTTCTTCACCACATACGAAAGCTCCTGCACCAAGTCTGATTTCAATATCAAACTTAAAGCCTGTACCGAATATGTCATCGCCGAGAAGTCCGTATTCACGAGCCTGGTTAATAGCTATCTGAAGACGTTCTACTGCGATAGGATACTCAGCTCTGATGTATATGTAACCCTGATGTGCGCCGATAGCATAACCTGCAATAGTCATTGCTTCGAGTACTGCGTGGGGGTCACCTTCAAGAATAGAACGGTCCATGAATGCTCCGGGGTCTCCCTCGTCGGCATTACATACAACATACTTTGTATCGTTTACCTGGTCAGCTGCAAACTGCCACTTTCTACCGGTGGGGAATCCTCCGCCGCCACGTCCGCGAAGTCCGCTGGCAAGGATAGTATCAATAACATCCTGAGGCTTCATTTCGGTAAGAACCTTACCAAGAGCTTCATATCCGCCTGTAGCGATATATTCTTCGATATTTTCAGGGTCGATAACACCACAGTTTCTGAGAGCAACTCTCTTCTGCTTCTTGTAGAATCTTGTTTCGCTGAGTGGAACTGTTTCTCCCTCAGCAAGCTCGTGGTCTGTTTCATTATAAACAAGTCTTTCAACGAGTCTGCCCTTGAGAAGGTGCTCTTCAACGATTTCGGGAATATCCTCAGCTGTTACTCTGCTGTAGAAGGTTCCCTCGGGATAAATAATCATAACAGGGCCGAGCGCACAAAGACCAAAGCATCCTGTCTTAACAATTTTAATTTCTTCGGTAAGACCCTTTGCTTCGAGTTCTTTCTCAAGCGCGTCGCATACAGCTATGCTTCCAGAAGAAGTACAACCTGTACCGGCACAAATAAGTACATGAGAACGTATCATTTCTTAATCCTCCGCTTTAAATTAGTTTTCCTGAAGAGCGTACTCGGTTACGACTTTGCCGCCCTTGATATGCTGTTCAATAATTTTTGCTACCTTGTCGGGTGTCATATGAACGTATGTCACCTTTTCTTCTCCCGCCTTGTAAACTTCAACAACAGGCTCCATACGGCAAATGCCGATACAGCCGGTCTGGGATACTGTAACTGTTTCGTTAAGTCCCTGCTTGTTTACCTCCTCAACAAAAGCATTGAGAACGGGGCGTGCGCCTGCAGCAATTCCACATGTTGCCATTCCGACAACTATACGGATATCGTTGCTTCCTTCACGCATTGCCACCTTATCCTTCATTTTGTCTCTGATGGCAGCAAGTTCTGCTAAACTTTTCATTTTAGTTTCCTCTCTTTCGTTTATATGTTATTATATTGTTCACATAAATATTGCCTCATCCACGCCATAATCTCGGGCTCTGCAAGGCTTATTCCCTCGCCAAGCACCTCTTTAAGCTCGCGTGTATCAAGGTGTACATCAATTTTTTCCGATTTGTGATTAAACACAATGTCAATCTCTCCGGCTCCATGAATCAGGGTGCATATTGACGACACTATGTCTCCAAGCGGAATGTAATCAATGTGATTTTTATAAAATGTTGCCGTTGTAACGGTTCCGTGATCATCCGGATATAAATCCTTACTCTTAGATTTTATATCGAAACTACCACCCGTCATTTCGGCTTCCATCTTCAAAAAAGGAATTCCAAGTCCGACCTTTCTTGTTTTTCGTGTTGTACAAAACGGGTCGGTTACACTTTTTACCATTTCCTCGCTCATTCCACAGCCGTCATCGCTTATTGTAAGTGTAAGCGTTTCACTGTTTTCAACAATTTTAATAGTAACCAGCGTGGATTTTGCAGTTATTGAATTTTCTGCAATATCAAGTACATTAAGTGATAATTCTTTCATCTAATGGCCTCTTAAATACTCAAACAACTTTTTTCTGACATTTGCACTGCTGTACGGCTCATCATCAAGCTCTATGTAATTTTCTGCCTCGTTTATATCCCAAAGATAATGGGCGTCCGAGTTTACAACATACCGCATATTTTTAAGTCTTGGTATACTCACAGAAAGCTCGTCTTTCTTTAAGCCTTCCTTATATTCTACACACACAAGTTCCAAATCATCCGGAATAGTACCGAGTGTAGCCACTATACCGTTTGCCGTTCTGTCTATGTGTGCAGGATAAAAAACTGCATTGTAGTTTTTTGCAAGAGCAAATGCCGCTTCAATCGATAATGAAGTTGCTATAGGCAGATAATTCTCTTCAACGCCTATAACCTCATCATTTTCGTCAAGATAAAGCTGCTGTCCGAAAATATCAACTCTGTTCGGAAAGGGTGTTCTGTATTCCTTGAGCTTTTCAGAAAACGCCAGCGCATCCTCTAAAAACTCAAACAGACAAACAATATGAATATCCTCACTTGTTGTAAGCTCCATTCCCGCTATTCCTATAAGTCCGTTTCTTGACGCCGCTTTCAGGAAACTTTCGCAGTTGCCGCAAGTGTTGTGATCCGTCAGTGCAACTATCTGAAGTCCTTTGAGTGCCGCCATTCCGCAAATGTTTGCAGGAGTCATATCATCGTCTCCGCAAGGGGACAAGCAGGAATGCAAATGAAGATCATAATAATATTTGTTCATATTATAAAATTAAAGAAAGCTTTGCGCAAAGCTCGTAGGTTGTCAGGCTGCTTGAAAGAACATTTATCTCCTTTTCCTTTGCCGCCTCTAAAAAGCTGGGGTCGGGTTCAACCGACTCGGCAAGTATTACGCAGGAAAGATCTATAAGAGATGCGACTGCCAGCACATTTATATTGGACATAATAGTAACAAAAGCATTTGATTGCTTTGCTCTGCCCATTACCCAGCTGAGAAGATCTCCGGCATATACACCGTCTATTTCTCTTTCGCCCTCAGCTATGTTCAGTGCTTTAAGCTTAAGGCTTTCGCACACTGCATTTACTGTCATAGCACCATTCTCCTTTCGTAATTACTCTTATTATTTGCCGCCTTCTTTATCCCGTGTTATAAAAACACAGTTTTCAAGCTTTGCCTGGTTCTTTATAACATCCTCTGCAAAGGTCCGGCAGTTCGGCGAGCCGCATGCTCCGCAATCGAAGCCCGGCAAGTCATGCTCAAGCTTGAGTATTTCTTTCATCAGGTTCATAGCCGTTTGTCTGTCAGCAGACAGCCTGGACACCGGCTCGTATTCCTTTTGATTGCAGGCAAACTCTGCAGGGATATCCTTTGCCTCTTCAGGCGAAAGCCTGTTTTGCATTATCAGCAAGTATCTCTTTATATTCTGAATCTTAACCTTTGCAAGATAAGGGTTGCCGACATTTAAAACACCGCCGACACAGCCTGAACTGCAAGCGTTAAGTTCAATGTAGTCAAGAAACGGAAAACTTCCCGTTTCAAGCTCGTCAAGTACCTTTATTATATTCTCGATTCCGTCTGCAGCAAGATATCGGTCATTAAGCAAGGCCGAAGCCTCACCTCCGCTTACCGCCCAGCTCATTCCCACCATTCCTGTTTCTGAAATCGGCTCGGGAGAATTGATTTTGCCCATTGCACTGATAAGTTCAAAATAAACTTCATTGAGCGCAACTACGTAGTCAACACCACTTTTGTATCCGTTAAAATCATTCTTTACCGCACTGATTTTTGCAGGGCATGGAGATATGAACACTGTCACAATATCCTCTTCCTTGAGTTCGGGATGCTCACTTAAAGCTTCCTTGCGGGCATTCTCTGAGGCTATTTCCATCGGAGACTTAATAGGCATAAGATTTTCACAAAGATAGGGAAATCTTAAAGAAATAAGTCTTGTTACCACAGGGCACGCCGAGCTTATCACCGGACGCCTTATATCATCTCTTTTAAGGTACTGTCTTGTATATTCGGTCACAAGCTCTGCTGCTCTGGCAACCTCATATACATGGTTAAATCCAATCTTAAGAAGTCCTTCCAATATGTAGTTGGGATCATCAAGATTATCAAACTGTCCGTAAAGGGATGGGGGCGGGAGGGCTATTACAAATTTTTTGCCAAACGGCAAATCTGCAAATTTGTCTGCCACCGCTTGTTTTGCCTTATGCGGACACTTTCTTATGCATTCGCCACAATCTATGCAACGTGCGGAATCTATAACTGCGTGTCCCTCTCTGATACGAATTGCTTCGGTAGGACAGCCCTTAAGGCAGGTTATACACCCCCGGCACTTGTCATAGTCCAGGGCAACAGAATGCTTGTACGGAGCCATTCAATCACCTCAAATATTTACTGACATAGTAACTTTGGTTCCTTTTCCGACTTCGCTTTCAATATCAAGCTCATCTGTATATCTCTTTATATTGGGAAGTCCCATTCCTGCTCCGAAGCCAAGAGACCGGATGTTATCGGGAGCTGTGGAATATCCCTCTCTCATAGCAAGCTCTATATCTGCAATGCCGGGACCGTGGTCGGTCATAACAAGGGTAATCTTATCGGGCAGAATATACACATCGGCTTCACCGCCACCGGCATGAATTACCATATTTATTTCTGCCTCATACATAGCTATTGATACTCTTCTTATAACTTCAGTATCAATTCCAAGACGTCTGAGTATTTTTTTCACCTGAACAGACGCTTCTCCAGCCGAGGAAAAATCCTTTCCGTCAACATCAAAGTGAAAGTCAAGCATCTCATTATTATCCATAGACTCACACCTCATTGGAAACAAGTCCGCCCGAATAAAGTCTGCCGCAGGCTTCAAACATCCTCATTGATGTTGCAAGCACAACTATTCCCGCATCTGCCGCAAGCTCTATCATTTCCTCTGAAGGCATCTTGTTTCTTACAAATACAATGCAACGCATATCCATCATTTCAGCAGTTCTTATAACCTGCGGGTTAACAAGACCCGTCATAAGCACCGCCTGATTTTTCACAAATGCCAATACATCGCTCATCATATCACTTCCGCAGGCAGAATGCACCTCGTGAGAAACAAGCTCCTCGCAACAAAGCACTTTTGCATCAAGTATAGACGCTATTTCGGATATTTTCATATAATCTCCATTCCGGTCACACCGATAAATAAAAATTCCTTGCTTGTGCTTTTTTGATTATCCGATGTAAGGCGCAAGAATTTTTTCTACATCTGCCGGAACAAGTCTTCCGAATACTTCATCATTGATTGTAAGTACGGGGGCGAGACCACAAGCACCGATACAACGAGTTGCATCTACGCTATACTTTCCATCCGGGCTTGTTTCGCCAACGCCAACGCCGAGCTTTTCTGTAATCTTATTAAGAATGTCGCCCGAACCCTTAACATAGCAAGCTGTACCAAGACATACTGCAACTGCAACCTGTCCCTTGGGGTTAAGCACGAACTGTGAGTAGAATGTTGCTACTCCATATACTTCTGCAAGCGGTACACCCATTTTCAAAGCGATATGGTTCTGTACCTCGATAGGGAGATAGCCATAAATGCCCTGTGCTCCCTGAAGGATAGGCATAAGCGCACCCTTTGTGTCCTTGTGTTCTGCAATAAGGGCGTCAAGCTTTGCTTCCTGCTCCTTTGTACCTGCAAAAGCAACTGTGGTCAAATTCTTTTTCATTGAATTTCATCCTCCTGATTGTAATTTATGATATGTATGTCTTCGGCAAAAGATTGTTAATTTTTTAGCAAACCAACCGCAGCCTCCGCCTTAAGACACACTTGCTTCTACATTATACTACATATTAAAACAAAAATCCATAGTTTTTGCAAAATTTTTTGCGTAAATTTGAGGATTTTTTCGATTTTTTTTGAAAAAGCAACAATTTTTTATTGAATTTCTGTTTTCGCACGGCTTTTCATTGCTCTTTTCCGAATAATTGTATGCATTTTATCGCAAAAAAAGTACAAGCACCACTGCTAAATGGTGCTTGTACTTGTTATTTAACAAAATCAAACTCAAATTCGTATATGGAAACGGTATCTCCGTCCTTGACTCCCGCCTCTTCCAGCTGCTCTATAAGTCCGCTTGATTTAAGTACACGCTGGAAATATGAAAGACTTTCTCTGTCATCAAAGTTAATTGAACCCATAAAGTTGTAAAGCCAATCTGCTTCAACCACATATACGCCGTTTTCATTCCTGATGTCAACACTTCTGTCGTTTGCATCAACAACCACTTCTTCGACATATTCTGTTTCGTAATACTCAATAGGCGGCAAGTCTTCAAGTTTTTTTGCCGCTGTTTTCACAAGAGTATCAATGTTTTCTCTTGTTGCCGCCGACACATACACAAGCTCAGCACCAAGTTCCTCCTTAACAAAGGTCTCAAATTTCTTAAGGTCTGTATTGTCAGGGTCTATTGCATCACTCTTGTTTGCAGCTATTATCTGCGGTCTGGTGGCAAGCCTTTCACTGTATCCCGCAAGCTCTGCGTTGATTTTCTTTATATCCTCTATAGGGTCACGGCCCTCACTGCCGGATATATCAACCACATGTATAATAAGTCTGCATCTGTCAACATGTCTGAGAAAATCGTGACCGAGGCCTGCGCCCTCACTTGCACCCTCAATGAGTCCGGGAATATCTGCACATACAAATCCCTGTCCCTCAGATGCGTTTACCACGCCGAGAACAGGCGAAAGTGTTGTAAAATGATAATTTGCAATTTTCGGTCTCGCCGAGGAAATAATTGATAGAATCGAGGACTTTCCTACGTTCGGGAAACCTACAAGTCCTACGTCTGCAAGCATTTTAAGCTCTAGGATTACCTCTTTTTCCTCTCCCTTAGTGCCGTTTTTGGCAAATCTGGGAATCTGTCTTGTAGGCGTTGCAAAGTGTCTGTTACCCCAGCCACCTCTGCCGCCCTTGCATATTACCGCAGGTCCACAGTCGGACATATCTTTTATTACCTTGCCGCTTTCGCTGTCTTTGATAACAGTACCCGCAGGAACCTTAATTATCAGGTCATCTGCGGTTGCGCCATGGAACTTTGAGGGCTTGCCGTCATCACCGTTTTTCGCAACAAACTTTCTGTGATATCTGAAATCAAGCAATGTGTTTTTTCCCTCGTCTATTTCAAAAACGATATTTCCGCCGTTTCCGCCGTCACCGCCGTCGGGTCCGCCCTTAGCAACATATTTTTCTCTGTGAAAAGATACGCAACCGTTGCCGCCATCCCCCGCCTTTATATAAATTTTGACATTATCTACAAACATTTTCTGTCCTTTCTTATGCCTCAAGCATACTGAGAAGTCCCGCCTCGTCAATCACCGTAACACCAAGCTCATTTGCTTTGTCAAGCTTGCTTCCGGCTTCTTCTCCTGCTACAACAAAGTCGGTTTTCTTTGAAACCGAGCCCGATACCTTTCCGCCGTGAGCTGCTATGAGTGCACTCGCTTCAGAGCGACTCATATTCGGGAGAGTTCCCGTAAGCACAAAAGTTTTGCCGGCAAAGCGTTCGTCAAGCTTTGTGTTTTTGGAAGTACATTCAACTCCGAGTGACTTTAACATATCAACCGTCATTCTCGTCTGAGGATGACTGAAGAAATTAACAACATATTCTGCCGTTACAAGCCCTATATCCTCAAGAGAAGTAAGCTCCTCGGTGCTCGTTTCAAATAATTTTTCTATATCGGAAAAATGCTCTGCAAGCATCACGGCAGTCTTTTCTCCCACCTGTCTTATGCCAAGAGCATAAATAAGCCTTGCAAGTCCGTTTGATTTGGATTTTTCTATGGCTTCAACAAGATTTTTTGCACTCGTCTTGCCCATTCTCTCCAGAGACTCTATATCCTCGCTTCTGAGCCTATATATATCGGCAACACCTTTGAGATAACCCGCCTCAATCAAAAGTTTAACTACAGCAGGGCCCATTTTGTCTATATTCATTGCATCCTTTGACGCAAAATGGGTCAGTGTTCTCTGAAGTTGCGTGGGACATTCAGCATTTGTACAGTAGTAAGCAACTCCGCCCTCAAAGTTTACAACAGGCTCGCCACACGAGGGACAGGTGTGCGGCATATTGAATTCTCTTTCGCTTCCGTCCCGCTTTTCGGGCAGAGCCCTGACAATTTCGGGTATTATGTCTCCTGCCTTGCGGACAATGACCGTATCTCCGATTTTTATCTGTCTTTCCCTTATGAAATCAAGATTGTGCAAAGTCGCACGGCTGACACTTGTACCTGCAAGTCTTACAGGCTCAAGCTCTGCAAGCGGAGTGAGTACTCCCGTTCTTCCCACCTGCACCGAAATATCAACAAGCTTTGTTTCTTTTTCTTCGGGCGGGAATTTATACGCTATCGCCCATTTCGGAGTGTTGGTATTTTCGCCGATTTCTCCTCTTGCGCTAAGCGAATTCACCTTTATAACAACGCCGTCAATATCAAAAGGTAAACTCTGACGCAAGCGGCCTATTTCTTCAATACGGTCAACTATCTCTTCATAAGTATACAGCACCTTTTGCTCAGGCACAACATTAAATCCAAGTTTTTTCAAGTAATCAAGGCTTTCGCTGTGTAGTGAAAATTCCCGGCTGCCTGCCTGATAATTGAACACAAATATATCAAGTCCGCGAGTTGCAGTCACAGTTGGGTCAAGCTGTCTTAAAGAGCCGGCTGCAGCATTTCTCGGATTGGCAAAAATACTCTCCCCTTCAAGCTCTCTTCTTTCATTGAGTCTTGAAAATGCCTCTCTGGGCATATAAACCTCTCCGCGAACCTCGACATACTCATCGTCTGAATTCAGCTTCATAGGTACATTCTGTATCGTTTTCAGGTTTTCGGTGATGTTTTCTCCCACCTTACCGTCGCCTCGTGTCGCACCTCTTTCAAAAACACCGTTTCTGTATACAAGAGACACCGAAAGTCCGTCTATTTTACACTCAACGCTGTATCCGCCGTCTCCGGCATCAGCTCCGACTCTGTCAACAAACGCTTTTATTCCGTCATAATCAAACACATCAGAAAGGCTATTAAGAGGCACATTGTGCTCTACCTTTTCAAAGCCCTCAAGTGCCTTCCCACCCACCTTTTTTGTGGGTGAATTTTCATCGTCAAGCTGAGGAAATTCTGTTTCAAGTGCTATCAGCTCGTAAAAGAGTCTGTCATACTCAAAGTCGGAAATTTCAGGCGCATCAAGCTCATAATAACGCTTTGAGTGATATTTAATTGTCTCCCGCAGCTCTATAACTCTCGCGCGGGCTTCATCAAAGCTCAGATTGCTCATTTTACCTTTATCCTTCCGCCTTCTTTTTCATAAAGTGCCTCCAGCTGTCGTGTCATTGCCGCCGCCGTGAATTTTGTTTTATATACTTCTCCGGCACCACGGCTCAGGCTTTCATAAAGTGACGTATCTTCATAAATTCTGTTTATAGCATCTGCAATAGCCTTTTCGTCCTTCTTTGGCACAAGCACGCCGTTTACGCCGTCGCTTATTACAGACGGATTTCCACCGAAAATTGATGCAAGTGTCGGTTTTGAAAGGCTCATTGCTTCTGCAATAGCAAGACTTGATGCCTCTGTACCCCACGAACAGTTAACATTCAGATCGGTTATGTTTACGTATGGCGCAACATCACTTACAAAGCCTGTGAACTTTACAAAGTCTTCAAGTCCAAGTTCTTTTGTAAGGTTCTTGAGTTCATGTTCAAGTGTTCCCGTACCTACAATCAGGTACTT
>JAZSET010000043.1:0-1759 GCA_045531795.1 Eubacteriales bacterium
CCACGATGTTGAATATATGAGAAGTCTTGAAGAGCAGACTCTGGCTTCATACAAAATTACCCCAAGTATGACCACCCGCCCGACAAGGCTGCCGGGTGATGTTGACATCGACCCAACTGCAGATTTTGAGCATAAAATGAATCTTACCAAGGGTGAATTTGTTTTTGAACAGACCGACTCAACTGTAAAAATCGGTGCTACTATATTTGACATATCAGATCCGAAAGAACTGATAGGAGAACCTTTCAATATTGGCGAAGTTACGCCTATGCGTAAGCTTACCGAGCCAAAAAGAGGCCTTTTCCTTGTGGGCGAAGCATTTTATTACGAAGAAAAAGAGATGCGCGGCAAGGAAAGATATGTTATAACACTCGGCGTTACAGACCGCGACTGCTCTATCTTTATAAAGATGCCCGTTGATGCCTGTGATGTTGAAAAATATTCGTCTATCAAATCGGGGACAAGCCTTGCAATAAGCGGTTACACAAAGGTTGACCATTTTGACGAGGAGCTTGTGCTTATTCCCCACTCAATTATGAAGATTAAAATAATTGAGAGAAGTGACAATGCGCCCGTCAAGAGAGTTGAACTGCACGCACATACGAAAATGTCGGCACTTGATGCTCTTATTGCTCCCGAAGCCCTTGTTAAAACTGCGGTAAGCTGGGGACACAAGGCTATTGCCGTTACCGACCACGCTGTTGCCCAGGCTTTCCCGAACATTATGCTTGAAAGCGAAAAATACGAAGATTTCAAGGTAATTTACGGCGTTGAAAACTATTTTGTTAACGACACCGCCCGCGTACTCTTCGGAGATAATGTTGCAAATGAATCGAAAAAGCGCATTACTGATGAGTTTGTAGTATTTGATATAGAAACTACCGGTCTTTCGGTACACAACTGCAAAATCACCGAAATCGGTGCTGTCCGTTTTAAAGACGGAGAAATACTTGAAGTGTTCAACACCTTTGCAGATCCCGGTGAGCATATTCCCGAAAATATCACTGCACTGACGGGAATTACTGACGAAATGGTAAAGGGTGCGCCGAGTCAGAGCGAGGCGGTAAAAGCATTTCTTGACTTTGCACACGGTGAAGTACTTGTTGCGCACAATGCAAGTTTTGATGCAAGCTTTATAAGAAAGGCAGCGGAGGATGCAAAAATTCCGTTTCCCAACACCTATCTTGACACTGTTGCTCTTTCCCGTTTTTTAAATCCGACTCTTAAAAATCACAAGCTTGACACTTTAGCCGAATTTTACAAGCTTGGTAACTTCAATCATCACAGAGCATCCGACGATGCCGTGATGCTTGCACATATTTTAGGCAAGATGTTTGAAAGACTTGCTCATGACGGTATGCGTACATTTGAAGAAATGCTACGCGAGATGAGCGAAAAAACCGACCCGCTTAAAATGAAGACCTACCACCAGATTCTGCTTGTAAAAAACAAGGTGGGACTCAAAAATCTTTACAAAATAATTTCAAAGAGCTACTTAAGCTACTACAGGCGTTACCCGAGAACACCGAAATCCTTTATTGATGCTCACAGAGAGGGCCTTATTATCGGCTCTGCGTGCGAGGCAGGTGAGCTTTATCAGGCGATACTTTCGGGTGCAACAGACTCGGAAATCGAAAGAATTGCCTCATATTATGACTATCTCGAAATACAGCCACTCTCCAACAATGCTTTTATGGTCGATGACGGAATACTTCCCGATATTGAGGCTGTCAAAAATATCAACCGCAGAATATATGAG
>JAZSET010000169.1:0-4965 GCA_045531795.1 Eubacteriales bacterium
TATTATGCACAATCCCTGTGTATGTTGTTTTTCCCCGGCGAGAAATTTTCCGAAAAGGAAGAATTAAAGGAAAATGAACCTGTTCTTGATTACAGTATTACCAGAGAGGGCGAAATTTTAAAGGCAAAGGCAGTATTTACTGCAGGCGAAAAGATATCAGAATACGAGCACGAGTTCGAACTCAAAGGCGCTATGAGCGAAGAAAAGGGAGCGAAAATGGCTCTCGGTATTGCCGCATACAATGCAGGCGAAAAGATGTTCGGAACAAGCCCTGCCTGGGGTATCCTTGTAGGTATCAGACCTGCAAAACTTGCAAGGGAGCTTCTGGCTTCGGGCAAAACCTCACTTGCGGTACGCAGATATCTCAGAAGAGAATACCTTGTAAATCCCAAAAAGGCAACACTATGCCTTGATGTTGCACAGAACGAGCAGGAAATCCTTGACCTTGCACCGGACAACACCTGCAGCCTTTATATTTCCATACCTTTTTGCCCTACAAGATGCACTTACTGCAGTTTTGTATCATATTCAACAAACAGACTGCTTTCAATGACAGACGAATATGTAGACAGACTTTGCAGGGATATTGAAAGGGTAAAAGAGCAGATAAAACTTGCGCGTAAAAAGCTTATTACAATATACATAGGCGGCGGCACACCTACAGTTTTAAATGCTCGCGAACTTGATAAGCTGCTTGGCTGTATCAGCCGTACATTCAACACGAAAAAGCTTCTGGAATTCACACTTGAGGCAGGAAGACCTGATACAATAGACGAAGAAAAACTGAAAATCGCCAAGAGCTACGGCGTTACAAGAATAAGCATAAATCCTCAGACGCTTAATAACAATATACTTGAAAATATCGGACGGCGCCACACTGCCGAGGACTTCTATGAAGCCTTTGAGTGTGCAAGAAAGGTTGGCATTAAGACAATAAACTGTGACCTTATTGCAGGACTTCCGGGAGAAAGCTATCCGAGCTTTTCAAAATCGGTTGACGCAATAGTGGCGTTAAGCCCTGAAAACATAACCGTACATTCATTTTGTGTCAAGAAGTCAGCTCAGGTGCGCTATGAAGACAACATATTCACAAAAGGCGGAAATCACGTGGTAAAGAGCGTTGACTATTCACAGCTCAAAATGAAAAATTCGCTCTACAAGCCATACTATATGTACAGGCAGAAAAATACGGTCGGTAATCTTGAAAACGTAGGTTATACAAAAGACGGACACGCAGGCATATATAATGTTCTCATAATGGAGGAAAACCACACAATATTTGCACTCGGTGCAGGTGCGGTTGCGAAGTTTGTCCGTTTTGATGAAAACGGAGAAAAGAAAATAAAGAGAATATTTGAGCCCAAATACCCTTATGAGTATATGAGGGAAAATGAAGAGGAAAACGCCCGCCGTTATCTTGAGGAAATAGAAGCATTCTGGGGTAAATAACGGGCGCTCTCACAACATAATCATAAATATTATGGAGGCAATTTTGGAAATCAGAACTCATTTCATTGATGAAAATGATGTTGTAAATTACATAAGTCAGTGTGAAAAACGCTTTGAAAAGCAGATGGATAACTGCCTTGACGAGCTTAAAAGAAGAGAAAATCTGAAATTCATCACATTAAGCGGCCCTACCTGCTCGGGTAAAACAACGGCATCTCACATAATTACCCGTGAGCTTGAGAATGAGGGCTATGAGCTGACAGTTATATCTATTGACGATTATTTTATTGACAGAGAGATACTTAACTCAAAACACGTACTTGACTATGACTCCATTGACACCATTGACCTTGAACTGTTTTCAAAAAACCTGAGTGACTTAAAGAACGACAGAGCAACAGAACTGCCGGTGTTTGATTTTGTAAGCGGAAAGAGAACGGGCTTTAAAAGACACGAGCCTTTGCCGCACGAAATAATAATTTTTGAAGGAATACAGGCAGTTTACAGGGAAATTTCATCCCTGTTTGATAAAAAAGACACCGTCAGCATATATATAAGTGTGGAAGACGAGATGAAACTTTTTGAAAACATAATTGACGCGCGCACTCAAAGACTTTTACGCAGGCTTTCACGTGATGTCAGAACACGCGCAACGACAGCAGAGTTTACACTTACTTTGTGGGAAAGCGTCAGCGCAAACGAAGATAAAAACATTCTTCCGAATGCAGGCAGTGCCGATATAAAACTTAACTCGCTTTTGGGATATGAACTGTCACTGCTTAGAAACAGACTTGTTCCATTGCTTGACGGAATAAAAAACGACAGCGCACACTATGAACTGGCAAAAAAGTTAAAATCAATTTTAGAGTCTGTGCAACCCATAGACGAAAAATATGTACCAAAGGACTCGCTGTTTCGCGAGTTCATACCGAAATAAAGCCTGAAAACGGCAGATAGGAAAAGATATGTCCTCACAGAAAAGATTTTTTTCGGGAATGATGCTTTTAACCCTTTCAAATGTACTTATTAAAGCAGTAGGGTTACTTTTTAAAATCCCGCTTACAAACCTTCTCGGCGAAACGGGTATGGGATACTTTAATTCGGCCTATACCATATATGCCTGGTTTTATATGCTCACAACCGCAGGGCTTTCCGTTGCGGTTTCTATGCTTGTCAGCAAATACAGGGCAAGGGGTAACGATTCACAGATAAAAATTGTGCTTCGCTCCACACTTCTTCTGTTTTTCCTTATAGGACTTGCGGGCACTCTTATAATGGTATTCGGTGCAGAAGGTTTTGCAAAGCTTATAAAAGTACCCGAGGCATCACTGTGTATTATGGCAATAGCACCGTCATTATTCTTCAGCTGTATGGCAAGCGCATTCAGAGGCTATTTCCAGGGCTATCAGATAATGTTCCCGACAGCGGTGTCGCAGATAATGGAGGCTTTTGGCAAGCTTTTTATCGGTATATCTATCGCAAAATATACCTTGTCTCTCGG
The DNA here is from genome assembly GCA_045531795.1 of Eubacteriales bacterium. Classification (GTDB taxonomy): domain Bacteria; phylum Bacillota; class Clostridia; order Oscillospirales; family CAG-272; genus UBA4717. The sequence goes on from JAZSET010000169.1 coordinate 2,951, forward strand.
AATGAAAGTGTCTGAGGCTGCAGCCTGTGCACTTTTAGGTATAGCGGTGGGAATAGCGGCAGGCTTTCTTTTCCTTACCTTTACTAAACTTTTCTTCAACGATAAAAAATATTCGGGAGAATATTCAAAGCTTGAAGATTCTGAAGACGATAAAGAAGGCTTTGGCAAAATAGCATTAAATCTTATAACAATAGCAATACCGATAACAATAAGCTCTTCTGTAATGAGCCTCACCAATATATTTGACACTCTGATAATGACCGACAGACTTATGGTGTACGGTTACTCAAATGCAGATGCAATAAAGATATACGGAAATTATACATCTCTTGCAATGCCGATGTTTAATCTGCCGCCTGTACTCATCTATGCAATAACCTACTCGGTAATTCCGCTGATTACGGCTGCGGTTACAAGAAAAGACACAGAAACTGCAAAAAGATATATGAAGTCTTCAATAAAACTAACATCTCTTATCGCTATGCCGTGTGCAATCGGACTTTCTGTGCTTTCATATCAGATACTTGCACTGTTTTTCGATATAAACCTTGTTGAAAACGGAGCAGGAATGCTGTCAGCCCTTGCACCGTCTGTATTCCTTGTTTGTATGCTTGCAATAACAAACGCAATACTTCAGGCAAACGGCTATGAGAAAAAGCCGATTCTTTCAATGCTTGCAGGTGCCGCAGTAAAGCTTGTTTCGAGCTATCTTTTAATTCCCGTGCTCGGTAAATACGGCTCACCTGTCGGTACATTTCTTTGCTATGTTACGATAGTTGCGATGAATATGTACTTTGTCGCCAGATATACAAAAGTTGTGCCGGGTGTAGTGGATGTGTATGTAAAGCCCCTGGTGTCGGGAGCGCTTTGCGGAGGTGCGGCAATACTTGTAAGTCATTACTTGTCAGCACCACTCGGACTCAGACTTTCAACGGTTCTGGCGATACTTGCGGCGGTAGTTGTATATTTTGCGAGTGTTCTTTTGTTAAGATGCTTAAACCGTGACGACATATCAATTCTCCCCCGCGGCGAAAAAATATATAATATGCTTTATAAAATAAAACTTGTAAAATAAGAGGAAACAATGGAAGTAAAAAACAAGGCAGAACTTTTAAAAAGCAAAGAGCAATATACCTTTGACGATTTGTGTGAAATAATGTCGCTTTTGCGCTCAGACACCGGCTGCCCATGGGACAGGGAGCAGACTCACGAAAGCATCAGAAAAAACTTTATCGAGGAAACCTATGAGGTGTGTGAAGCAATTGACGAAAAAAGTCCGGAGCATCTGTGCGAAGAACTTGGAGACGTTATGCTTCAGGTGGTATTTCATACCGAAATGGAAAAAGAAAACGGAAACTTTGATATAAATGATGTAATAAGCGGAATCTGCAAAAAACTTGTACGCAGACATCCGCATATATTTGCAGACACTGTAGCCGAAACTCCCGATAAGGTACTCACAAACTGGGACGCGATAAAGCGGGAAGAAAAGGGGCAGAAGAACCTTTATGAAGAACTGTCGTCTGTTTCAAAGACACTTCCGTCGCTTATGCGTATGCAAAAGCTTGTGAAAAAAGCAGGGAAGCAGGGAGTAACCGTATGCCCTGATGACGAAGTCTTTGCCTCTCTGGATAAAGACGGATACGCAGAGCTTCTTATTAAAGTTTGCAGCAGCGCAAACAAAAACGGATATGATTTAGAGGAAATTCTTGAGGAAAAATGTAATAATGTGGTGAAAAAAGCAAAAAAATTATGAAAAATCACCATAAATCAGTGGAAAAAAGCGAAAAAATTTGAAAAACCCCTTGATATATCTGTAAAAAGATGATATAATGTAGTTACCGATATTGCGTTTGATATAACATATCAGAGCAAAACTAAATAATTTAAATTAAAGGAAGGTTTTGAAAAATGAACAAGACACAGTTAATCGATGCAGTAGCAGCTGCAGCAGGACTCAAGAAGACAGAAAGTGAAAAGGCAGTTAACGCAGTTATCGCAGCTATCGAAGGCGC
>JAZSET010000044.1:0-2405 GCA_045531795.1 Eubacteriales bacterium
TAAGAGTTCTGATTGCTTCGAGTTTCTGATGTGTTGTATAAATCAATCGTTTCTTTACCCAAAGTTTCGGAAATCTCTTTCAACGTGCTCTTTTCTTTTCCGCCTAAAAACAGGGTGCAATCACAGTTACCGATAATCGTATCGGCATTATCTTTGTAAATTGCCTTTAACTGCGACTGCGCCTGCAGAACAATACAAGCGGATATTTCTCTGCTTCGTATAACGGCAATAAGCCTTTGAAGCATAGGAATTGTTATGTTTGCTGCTTCGTCCAAAAGGCAACGCACGTGTATAGGTAATCTGCCGCCGTATTCATCATCAGCCTTTGCACAAAGGATATTAAACATCTGTGAAATAACCATTGCAGTTATAAAATCAAAGGTATTATCCAAATCGCTTGTGATAATAAATAAAGCAGTTTTTTTATCTCCCAAAGTGTCAAGCTCCAATTCGTCATATTCCATAAGCGCCCGGAGCTCTTTAATATCAAATGGCGCAAGTCTTGCACCACAGGAAATAAGAATTGACTTTGCCGTTTTTCCAGCCGCCAGCTTATACTTTTTATATTGCTTTACAGCAAAATGTTCAGCGTCTTTTTCTTCCAAACGCTCAAACAGTAAATCAACGGGGCTTTTGAAATTCTCGTCGTCCTCACGGGCTTCACTCGCATTTATCATGTCAAGTAAAGTAATGAAATTCTTTTCTTCTTCGGGAGCTTCATACCAAATGTAGGCAATAAGCGCAGAGTAATAGAGGCGTTCCGCCTTAACCCAAAAATCTTCGCTTGCTTTTTCGCCCTCACCTTTGGTATTGGCTATAATCGTGCTAACCAATTTCAAAATATCCTTTTCGTCTTTTATGTAGGCGAAAGGATTGTAGTGCATACTCTTTTTGAAATTGATAGTATTGAGCGACTTTATTTCGTAGCCGGCCTTTTCAAGAAGCCTGCCACACTCGATTAAAACCGTACCTTTCGGATCTGTTACAACATACGAGCTATGAAGCTGCATTAAGTTGGGTTTTATGAAAAACCTTGTTTTACCGCTGCCGCTACCACCGATAACCAATACATTTTTATTTCGTGCGTGTTTGGGATTTTTCGGGCGGCTGCTCATTGTCAGCCTTTCCGTGTTTGTCAGCAAGATATTATTTTGAAATTCAGCGTCCATATAAGGCTTAATATCTTCTGCCGTACCCCAACGAGCCGAGCCGTATTCAATACCTTTTCTGAACTTTTTTGCGTTCTTGCTGCGTATATATAAAATGCCTTTTATTGCTACTGCCGCAGTAGCTCCTATAAGCATATCAATAGGATTGAAAGAGAAAAGCGGAGACTTAAAAAGCTCCGCAATTCCTTTCATAAGTGCTGATATTTTATTACCCTCAAAAACTCTTAAAGAATAGCCCAGCTTATCACCAAGCCAAAAGAACAGAACATAAGGTGCATTTGCAATAATGACTTTTTTATCAATCGTCATAAGGTAATATCCCTGTCCTTGTTTTTTTCTCTGTCCCAGTTTTGATTGAGTTTTTGCGCCTGTTCTTTGAGTTTTGAAAGCAGTTTCCGCAAAGACGGTTTATCCTTGTGCTTTAACTGCTTTTGGGTAAATTCCTTGAAAGCCATATTGATAACATCAACATCACGGCCTTTGAAGAACACAAGATAACGGGGCGGCTGTTCGCTTGTGTCCTTTTTGAGTGCATAATCAATGTTATACTTTTTAGCGACGCTCTCAAAAGAACGGATATTTTTGTCCGTAATCTCAATATTTGAAAGCGCCGCATTTTGTTTCATAAGCTGTTTGATTGTCTGCTTGCCGTGATAAATTTTAGGATTCTTTGATTTATCCTTATGGTGTTGAAGATACATCTGAATAGCTTTTGCAAGAACTCGCCCCGTCATTTTTGTTGTATTTACCGCAAGTGCTATGGTTTTCTGGTCAACTTCTTCCTGCATAGGCTATACCTCCAATCTTACTTACTCCAAGTTTCTCCGTCAGAGTGAGTAATGCCGATATGTTCATTAGCTGCTTCGTTCACATCATAGAAATACCACTTGTTGCTATCGGTAACATCAGTAAAGCGATTGAGCTTTGTAAAGTTTTCATTTACATACTCTTTATCTGCATTTCTGCCTGTTGCTCTGTTTACAACAGTTACAACCTCTGCACGTGTGATGTTGTTATCACCTCTGAAAGTGCCGTCTGCATAGCCATTAAGCCAGCCGATATTTTTAGCATAAGCGATTTCGCGTGCCACCCAATAGCTGCTTGAAACATCGGTATATTTTACAGATGTTGATGTGTACTTAACATCATTAAAGAGGTCATAATATCTAACAGTCATAGCAATAAATTCAGCTCTTGTTACCTTGTTATCGGGACGGAAAGTGTTATCTGTATAAC
>JAZSET010000078.1:0-10919 GCA_045531795.1 Eubacteriales bacterium
AACATACAACTCAAAGCTACAGCAAAGAGGACACACAGGAAAGTCGACCTGTTCTCTTTCATAACCGGAACTACTATAGCTACAAACATTCCGTATATTGCAATTCCCAGAGCGGAGACAACAGAGGCAGGCAGTATATTCCCTGCTGCTGCACCTGCAAGTGTACCGAGACTCCAGCCGAGATAGGGCGTAAGTATAAGACCGTACATATACTTTTTGCCAACCTTGTCCTCTTTAGCTGATGCAACCGCGAACACTTCGTCTGTATTAACAAATGATATGATAAATCGGTCGGGCATTTTAATACTTGGTCCTATTTTCTGAGATAAAGACACAGACATAAGTGCATATCTCATATTTATAACAAGCTGTGCTACTGCAATTTCAATAAGTCCTCCGCCACCGGTGATAATCGGTACGCCTGCAAGCTGACCTGCAGAAGTTACATTGGTCATTGAAATTAAAAGAGTTTCGAAAATTGAAAGACCGCTTTCTGTTGCGAATATACCAAAGGCAAATGCAACGGAAATATATCCGACACATATTGGCAGTCCGTCGGTTATTCCTCTTAAAAAGTTGTTGATTTCTTTCATAGAAGCGCTCCGTTATTGTTTAATCGCTTTTGTTTTCCACTTTCCAATTCTATAGAAGATAATTGTCAGCACCGCACCCATTACCCAGGTTATCAGGAGCGAAATCTGTATGCACTCAAATCTGCCGTACGGCAATTCGGGTGTGCGGGTAAGATAAGATATTCCGTATGCAACGGGAATTCTCAGAGCTACTGTTGTAATTAACGAAATCCACATTGGTGTAACAGTATCTCCGGCACCACGCATGATACCGGAAAGACTCTGAGTAACAGCCATAGCAATATAGCCGACTGCAAGTATTTTCATCAGATAATAGCTCATTTCCACAAGCTCAGGAGTGTCGGTGAAAATATCCATCAGACCTTTTCCGAACACCAGGATTAGTGCGGTAATTGTTGCCGAAGTGCATACAGCCATCAGTGTTCCCTGTTTTGCACCTTTGGTAACTCTATCGTAAAGTCCGGCACCTACATTTTGTCCTGCATATGTAGTGAGCGCCATACCAAATGAGAAGTTAGGCATCATTGCAAAGCCGTCAACTCTCATTATTACAACATTAGCGGCAATAAACTGCTCGCCGAACTGATTTGTCAGCGATTGCACAACAATCATAGCAGACGAGAATATCGCCTGCGTCAGACCAGATGGCAAACCAAGCTTTACTATAGTTTTAACATATGAGCCTACCGGCTTGAGATACTTTATTCCAAAATCAAAATAATCACGCATTTTGATTATCTTAATCAGGCATAGAATCGCTGATACCATCTGCGCTATTACAGTTGCAAGTGCAACACCTCCAACTCCCATATTAAGCGATGCCACAAAATAAATATCAAGACCGATATTTATTACAGTTGCAACAAGCAGGAATATCAGTGCTGAAAATGAATCCCCGAGACCTCTCAGTATTCCGCTTAGTATATTATAAAAAGCCATTCCGGCAATTCCAATAAGTGAAATCATCAGATAATCATAGCACCATTCCAATATGGAGTCGGGCGTATTTAACAACTGCAGCAACGGTCTTACAAACGGTGAAGCTACAAGAATAAGAATCAGGCAAACAATAAATGTAACCGTTATTGATGTGCCTATTGTATGCGATAACGCGTTGCGGTTCTTAGCACCGAAATACTGAGAAACCATTATATTCGCGCCTGCCGATACTCCTATAAATAAAACTAAAAGCAAATTAAGAATCGGTGCTGAGCTGCCAACAGCTGCTAATGCGTTGTCGCCTATGTACTCTCCTACAACTATACTGTCAACTGTAGAATAAAGCTGTTGCGCTAAATTTCCCACGAGCATAGGTAGCGCAAACCATAAAATACTTTTCCACGGGGCACCTATTGTCATATCAGCCGGTGCATTCAGTTTCTTTATCAAAATATTTACCTCTGTACAATAAATTTTCTAATATATTTTAGCATAATTTCATTATAATTTCAACATATTTTTGCAAAATGGTCTTTTCGCTTAAATATAGACAAAATCATACAATAAAATATGTAAAAAACATAAAAAGGGCGGGATAATATCCCGCCCCTTGAGTCTTGAATTATTCGCCCCAGGCGAAAATGTTGTAGAAAATCTGCGCAAGTTCTGCTCTTGTGGCATTACCGCGAGGATCGAACATATTGTCGCCCTTACCGTTTATAATGCCTTCTTCGCTTGCGTAAGCAACAGCGGCCTTTGCCCATGCTGAAACATCCGCGTCATCTGCAAAGCTTGTTTCTGTAGCTTCTTCTCCGACCATATCCTGTGATTTGTAGTAATTGTAAAGAAGTGTTACCATTTCTTCTCTTGTTACAAATCTGTCGGGAGCAAACATATTGTCGCCAACACCGTTTGCAATACCGAGCTGCTTAGCTGCAGCAAGATAGCCTGTGTACCAGGTGTCACCGCAGTCTGCAAAGTTATCGCCATCCATTTCTTCGATACCGTATGCTCTGCAAAGCATTGTGATAAACTGACCTCTTGTTACCTTACCGTTTGGTGCAAATTCAGTTTCTGATACACCGTTTGTTATACCCTTTCCGTAAACAAATTCAACTGCATCAAAGTACCATGCATCTTCACTCACGTCAGTAAAGATCATTTCCTTTACTTCTGTTTCTTCTATTACTTCCTCATCTGTTTCCTCATCTGTCTCAATCCAGGAAGCATAGAGTGTGAGTCTGCCTGTTACCTTTGAATCAAAGTCAAATTCTTCTGTAAGATCTTCATCAATGTACCAACCGTCAAATTCGTATCCCTCGCGTGTGGGATCTTCGGGTTCGGTAACATATCCGCCACGCTTAACGAGCTGACCTGCCACATCTGTACCACCATTTGACTTGAATGTTACTGTATGTCTTACAAGAATACCAACATTGATTGTTGATGAACCAGTAGAATATGTTTCTGTACCTACAAGGAATGTCACTGAATTAGTGAGTGTAATTGTAACTGTGTTATTTTCAGAATCGTATACCGTATTGCTTACACGGGAGATACCACCATCTTCGTCAATAGTGTATACAACAACTCTCTTGTTAGCACCAACAGGCATCATATAACGCACTGTAACGGTAGCTTCAGCATCGTTTGCTGTATTTGATAATACATCGCTTCCGCTTTCATCAACAACTGCAAATGAGTAAACTTCCGTTTCTTCAAGTCTTGAATCGATTGAATCCTTTGCATCCTGCTGATCAGGAGTAAGTTCAGTGTCTTCAGGTTTATCAACCGTTACAGAAAGTTCAACTGAACCAGCTGAAGCGTCGTTGATTTCTGTAAGAGCATTGTTATCAAATGATACTGATATTTCATCTGCATCACTTTCATCACTGTCGTTAAGTGTAATTTCAAGTGTTGCATTTGCTGCACCTGCGATGTTTTCGAGAACATCCTTTGTAAGCGAAACGGAATTGATAATCGCGCCTGACATTACGTCGCTCGCGTTTACAACTACCGACTCAATCTCTCCGCCAGCATCCTGGGGTTTAACATCGGTAATCAAAATACCGTTTTCATTTTCTACCGCAGGAGCAACATCTATTACAGCCTCATCTGCTGTAGGTGTTATTGTAGTTACTTCCTCGTCATTATAATAGGTATATGTTTCGGTAGCAAGAATATAATTTGCCGCATCTTCGCCAAGAAGAATGAAGTTTGAAAGTTCAAATGTCGTTCTCGCTATTGTTCCGTCATCATATAATTCTACACTGATTTTTTCTCTTACAACTGAATCAATGTCAAGATAAACATCGTCGCCATCAATCTTATTCGAATATTCAACTGTGCCGTTATTGTAGTCAATTGCAGTGATTGTGAGTTCGCGTAAATTTACTGTAAATTCAACAGTTGCTTCAGCTGCCTTGTAGTCTGTGCTTTCTTCAAGTGCTACTGTGATTTCAGCATCACCCGCACCTACTATTGTGATAAGACCATCAGCGTCAACTGTAGCTACATCTTCATTGAGTGATGTGTAAATGAAGTCTGTAAGTCCGGAATCTGCAACTGCTTCTATCTGAATTGTTGCCTTTTCACCGTATGTAAAGTCTTCTATTGCTGTTACATTGATTTCATCATCAAGTCTGTCCTTGATTTCAAACTGTTCAGGTGTTATTGTTGCTGTGTAGTTTCCAGCATCTGCACCTGTGGGAGCAAAGATGAAGTCATAAAGTCCAACTTCTTCGCCCTCTTCACGCTCAATTACTACTGTGAAGTCATCACCGTCAACTATTGCGTCTTCGTTTTCTACAGTGAACACAATTGATGTGTTATCTGTGTCAACTCGCTTCCATGTGCTGTCTTCGTCAATTGTAATTTCAAGTTCAACAGTATTTACTGTAAATTCAACTGTTGCTTCTGCTGCCTTGTAGTCTGTGCTTTCTTCAAGTGCTACTGTGATTTCAGCATCACCCGCACCTACTATTGTGATAAGACCATCAGCGTCAACTGTAGCTACATCTTCATTGAGTGATGTGTAAATGAAGTCTGTAAGTCCAGACTGTGCAACTGCTTCTATCTGAATTGTTGCCTTTTCACCATATGTTATATCATCGATAGGAGTAACAGTGATTACATCAACAAATTTGTCTACGATTTCAAACTGTTCGGGCGTGATTTTTGCTGTATAATTGTCGGCATCTGTACCGGTAGGAGCGTAGATAAAGTCATAAAGTCCAACTTCTTCGCCTGCTTCACGCTCAATCACTACAGTAAAATCATCATCAGCTACTATATATTCATCATTTTCTATGGTAAACAGAATAGTTTTGTCAGCTGATCCAACTCTCTTTACTGTACAATCCGGATCAATTGTGATTTCGAGTTCTCTCTGTGCAACATTAAGAGTCTGTGTGTAGCTGTAATCAGCATATTCAGTATTACCGTCGCGGCTGACTGTAATCTTTGCTGTTCCCACACCGTTAATTGCAATTACCTTTTTACCTGCATTTTCGCCTACACCATCAACGATATCAGCAACAGCAGGGTTATCACTTGAGTAATCCACTTCCGCAGTGAGTCCGTCAATTTCAGGAACAACTACATTAAATACAATATCACCTGCACCGTAAATGACATCCTCAAGAGTGTCGACTATGAAATCCTGCTTGAAGAGATTGAATACTGTAAGTTTAACGCCTTCAACAAAATCTATTTCGTAATTGTTTGCCGCACTTTCAGCAACTTCAAGAGAACCAATTTCAATATCATAGTTCTTTTCTTCACCGAAATCTGCATCTTCAAAATCGGATTCATCATATGCAGTCGTAAGAGTACCTGTGAGAACACCAGATAAAAGTAGATCAAGATCGTCGTTTCCTGTTGTTGCTGTGTATGTAAGCTCAGGAGTCTGACCAACTGAAATTGATTCAGCATCAGGAGTAACTGTTATTGTTGCTTTTGAAATTGTAGCCTCAAGAACAGGCTTTGTAAAGCTGTAGTTGCCAGCATCAGCACCTGAAAGCTCAAGCGTATAGGAGACTTCATACGCTTCATCGCTTGCATCTGCGCTGTCTGTATAGCCGTACTCCGGCCAATCAATATAAACATCATCATCGCCTATAACGCCGTCAAGTTCAGCATCAGTACTGTCGATTTCGATGTCTTTAGTATTATCATAGGTCTTGTCTACTGCAGAAAGTCCGATGATTCCAAGATCAGCTTTTTCGATGGTAAGGGTTGCAGAAAATTCTTTAGTACCATTAACAAGTGCAGTTATATCATATTCACCGGCTTCAATAGCACCCGTAAATGCATCATCTGTATCTGCAAGTGTGTATTGAACATCATCAAAGTCCTCGGGAAGACCAGAAACCTCAATAGTGTGTGATTCACCGTCATATGTTACTGTATCGTCTTCAAAACCAACGATAGCAATAGTTGCTTCGTCATAACTTTCGCCGAGGGGATTAATTGCTTCATATGTTGCATCGGTTACTTCATTATCAACAAGTTTTATTTCAATATCTCCAGCTTCTGCATCATTGTCAACTGTTGCAGTTACAGTAGCGATCGCCGTCTTGTCAACTGTAACTCCATTATTCGGTTGTATCGAAAGCATCCATAAATCGCCGAAATCATCGGCACTAACACCGGAAACCGGTGTTACTGTGTTAAATGTGATACCTTCAATAACGGGAAGGTATAAAGCATATCCTGTATATGTACCTTCAATTGAAATGTCGAATTCAAACTCATCCCCGGGAAAAAGTACACCATTAAATCCCGGAGTAGTTACATCGGTATAGACTGTTGCTGCAGGGCCATCAGCAAATATGCTGACGGGCACTAACCCGAGGAGCATAACAACGCTCAAAACAAGCGAAATAATCTTTTTCATTTTCTAATACACACCTTTCTTATTCAAATGACGCAATTTTACGGAAAATCGCATAAAGTCTGGTTACATCTGTATATGTAAATTTGCCGTCACCATTTATATCGGTATCAGCATTTTCATCAGGCTCTGCAATTTTTCTAAAGCATGCATAAAGCCTCGTTATATCTGTGTATGTAAATTTGCCGTCACCATTTATATCACCCGGAACTCCGGTAGGCTCTGTTACTGTTACAACGCACTGAGCAGTAAAGCCGCCATCGTTTGTTGTAACTTTGATTGTTGCTGTTCCCTCAGCTACAGCAGTAACTAAACCATCATTTGTAACAGTTGCAACACTTGAATCAGTAGAAGACCACGAAACTGTTTTGTCAGTTGCTTCAGCAGGGCTAACAGTTGCAGTGAGTGTTTCACTCTCTCCCTCTTCCAGGCTAAGAGTGGAATCACTGATTACAACTCCCGTTACCGATATTGTAGGTGGCTCTTCAATGGTAATGCTTCCGTTTTCAAAAACCATATTAACCGCATTCAGATTTTTATCGTATGCTTCCGGCGGGAATTTTACTCCGGCGTTGTTCATCGTGATTTCATATGTTCCGACAGGACACGAAGCATCAATATCAAATGTAACGGTAATAAGTTTCCCGTCGCCACTTACATTTGTCGTTTTGCTGTTGGCAAGGAAATAATACGGATTAGCATCAAGATCACCCTCAGTAATCTGGCTTGCGCCAAATACTTCATCATGCACTTCTACGCCTGATATTGAGAAGTAATCGGAATCATATCCAATATCAAATCCCAGCAATGCAACACCCGGGTTGTCTGAAACCTCGAATGTTACGCTCACACTGTCAGTACCTTCAATAACAGCTTCATCTGATGCAGTAATCGTTATCGAACCTGCAGCCGTCGAAACAACTGTTAGCATTGAAAACAACAATACAAATGCAAGCAAAGTTGCTAAAATTTTGTACTTTTGCATTTTCGTAGTCTCCTTTGTGAAAATTTTAAGCAATATAATTTATCTTAATCTGCAATACTTTGTGCAAATAAGAGTAAATCCAATCTGTTAAGTTTGCCGTCTTTATTCAAATCGGCAGACAAAATGTTAAAATACCGGCTCCAGCCTGTAAAATATTCAGACAGCAGATTTGTGTCATCAGCTGAGACTTCACTGTCGCCGTTTATATCACGCTCCTGGGCATCACCCGGTGTAAGCTTAAATGAAATTTCATCTTCTATGCCAAATTGAACAAGATCCCTTGACATTGTGCATTTTATATTGTTGCCGGAAATTTGCAGGAAATATATATTTGCATCACTTTTGTTATTTGCAAGATCATATTTCTGGCAAACTTTGCCGTCGGTATCAATCACAAATACTGTATCTGTTGTATTTACGGCGATTAAATCACCAAATTTAGCAAGTGTGGAAAACTTATTAGCATAGACAGAATTACTACTGCCCCAGACAAACCAATAATCCTTTATCTCGAATAGTTCATTTGTTTTTCCAGAAGACTTGTCTTTCTTCAAAACGCAGCAATTACCTGAGCTATTCTCCTCATCCGAATATCCGATGTAATAATAATGTTCGTCATCGAAAAGTATTTGAGTGTCAATGTCATTCCAGAAATAATCATCATACTTATCGCTTGAACACTCAATATCGAGATTTTGGTCTGAGTTATAATTTTTGCCTTTGTATTTCCAACCGTAGTGGCATTCATCAGATCCGCCGGATAAAAAGTCCGAGCTGCTCTTTACAAAGTATTTATGTCGTGCTCTTCCGGGCATATCGGTTACCGGATCGTTCCACGTTACATCAACGTGATACCACTCACCGTCAATTTTTATCGCATTCCACATATGAACCATCGGATCACTTGTGACAAGTGCACAGTCTATGTCCAGGCAATCGTTAAGAATGTAGTAGTATGCAAGTGCATATGCCTGGCAAACACCCGTTTTGCTCTCGAATAATTCTTCCATCGTATAAATATCATATGTCAAATCATATGAGTAATTTGTACAAAAATAATCATTTACCGCAAGAGCTTTTTCAAGGTCTGACATTGAATCATCAACCACGCTCAATATCCGGTCAATTTCGGCAGCTACTTCAGAAGACATTGCCGAATAAGAGCCTGAGTCCCTGTAGGTAAATATTATTGATTTTACATATGAACCATCAACCACAAGCTTGTATCTGAGTTTGGTATCCAATAAATAGGAAGATTTATCAACAATTTCTTCAAGCATCATTTCAGCTTCATCTTCACTGAGATTATACATACTTACATCCATAGTCTCAACTCTATTTGAAGCAGCGAGCCACATTTGACCTTTGATATACACTTCTCGCGACAACACCGATGTCTCATCCATCGCGTATTCATCTGCATTTATTGCATTGGCTGTTACACATAGTATTGAGAGGAGCAGACAAACGCACAACAACACATGAATTATTTTAGATAATTTCACACGGACACTTCCTTTCAGCTTAGTGTTTCAATCGTTCCTGCAAAGTATTTTGAAATCAGCTCTTCGTCATTAGAATCAACGAGGCCGTCTTTATTTATGTCAGCTGCCACCTCATCAATTTCGATACTCTTGCCATTAATGAGTTGCGAAATCATAAGCAAATCAAGCCTGTTAAGAATTCCGTCGCCGGAAGAATCGCCAAGAATATAATCAAGGCTTGTGAGTACTCTTACACTGCAAGTCGCCTCGGCGCTACCATCAGCGGTTTTAACGGTTATCACTGCAACGCCTTTAGCCTTAGCAGTGATGGTACCGTTAGAGACACTCGCTACCGATGCTTTAGATGATGACCACAGCAGTTCTACATTTGTAGCATTTTGAGGCTCATATGTAGCAACAAGCTCGTATTTGTTTCCTATTCCAAGGGTAAGTGAAGTTGTGTTAAGAGTGATTTTCGTTACAGGGATATGTACATTCTCTTCAACCTCAACCTGTACTGATGAATTGCTTGTGTCAAACGAACCGCCGTAAACATTAGCGAGTCTGAAATTTTTTGTACAAACATCGGCTGTGCCCGGGATTATAAGTTCGAATGAAACCACAAGTACAGGAACATCGCTTGAAATATTATCAAGGCCGGCGCTTGTAAAACGAATTGCATTTGAAGAGTAGTCAGTGTTGATGCTATATAATGTGTCACCAAAAGAGGAATAAGCATCAGCTATCGTCATTATTTCGGGATCATACTGCAAATCAAAGCTTACCGCGGTCACGCCCGCAACGTCGGGAATATAAATTTCAGCATCAACAGTTTCGCCTACAACGCCATTGTCCACCGATATAATCGGGCTGAAGACTTCAGAAGCTACATCAATTGAGATTTCAGTGTCTCGGGTTTCGAGATAGCCACTTAATTCATCAGCAAGTCTGAGACTTTCAACAGCAAAGGTTGCTTCACCGGCTTTCAGTGCGTTAAAAGTGAACACCACAAGCGTTCCACCGACGCTTAAATAGTTATACGATTCGCCAAAAGTAACTCTGACCATATTAGGTGCATATTTTTCATTGATAATTCCGGAATGCGCACTAAGGAGGGCTCCCTTTTCAGCCTTAACAAGCTGAAATAATGTATTGTCGTAGACAAAGTTAAAGTTGACACCGGCAGCATCTGCACCCGCAGGCAAAACAACTTCTACCTCTACTTCATCTCCGACCGAACAGTCACTTGCGATAATTTCAACCGAATGCACCGATGACTGATCAGCATACAAGCCAATACTTCCGAATGTTAAAAGAGTCAATAACAAAGCAAGTATTATGCTCATCACTTTTCTCATAAGGAACCTCCATGTACGCACGGAAAACCAAGACAAATTTGCATAGTTATCCATAGAAAACCTAATTTTACTATGTTATTATAACATATATATATCACATTGTCAATAGAGTACGACACTTTTTATCCAAAAATTGCACCGCTCGTTATTCCATTTTAATTTTAAACTTTTTGTAAATTTTAGCGAACAAGGTTGCTTTAAATAAAAACAGCCCCGACTTTTGATAAAAGTCAGTGCTGTTATATGGTGCGAGTGTTTTTATAGGATTTACATTAAGATACAGTAATAGCACGGGTTTTAGCATTTGTATTTTATAAAATAAGTGTTTTGCAAAGCAAAACTGCTATCATCTTTTCTCTATTCTCTTTTATCTCTTATCTGGAAACGACAATTTTAGCGAAGAGCGAAGAGAGAAGAATGAAAAGATAAAAGTACAAAAAGATACAACAACTTCCTGTCGAAAATTGTCGTTTCTTTTTGGTGCGGGCGAAGGGACTTGAACCCCCACGTCGTTGACACTAGATCCTAAGTCTAGCGCGTCTGCCAATTCCGCCACGCCCGCTTATTTAATTGTTTTTGCAGACGCTCCCGCGAGACTGCTTGCAACATTGTCGTATCGCTTCGCTGCCGCTTGCGATACTCGTGTTGCTGCGCCTTTTCTAACTA
>JAZSET010000121.1:0-5350 GCA_045531795.1 Eubacteriales bacterium
AGTCCCGCTCTGTATATTGAGTGCAGGTCTGAGTCTCCATGAGTCTCCACGCTTCAAAAGAATATTTGTGCCATACTTAAAATCAGACCTTGACTCATTCACCTTTTCAAGCGACTTCCACGCAGTTTCGGGAGATTTTCCGTCATTGTTATCGTCACCCATACTGCTTGATACATAGTAGGTTGTACCGGTAAATTCAAGCTCTGTGGGAGTGTTTTTGATTTCTTCAATAAGAGCATCAATTTTCTTATTATACTCGTTTATAAGATCGACACTTGCTTCTTCATAGAAATAGTTTTTCATAATTTCCCTCCTTTGAGAACATATCTCTCAGCCACATTCATTGTATCATAACTCCACCTCTTTTGCAAGAAAAAAAAGATAGTGAAAGTACACAAAAATCAGGTCCTCTTTTTGACAAACAGAACAAAAATAAAAATGGCAGAAAATCTGCCATTTTTATTCTTCTGTCTCTTCAACAAGAGTTGCCCATTCTTCTTCAAAGGCTTCCTGTTCTGATTTTATTCTTTCTTTTTCCGCATCAATTTCTGTAAGCTTTTCATAGTCAGAATAAACCTCGGGAAGTGTGATTTGCATATCAAGCTCCTTAAGCTTATTTGCACATTCATCAATAAGTCCCTCAAGCTTTTCAATTCTCTTTTTCTTTTTGTCAAGTTCTCTTTTGGGAGACACATACTTCCCTTTTGGCGCGCTTTGTACTTTGGTGCTCTGTATAGCCTGCACCTCTGTCTTCTCCGCCTGCTCTTTAAGCCTTTTTTCCTCATATTCAAGGTAAGTGTAGTTATAATATTTTGCCGAGCCGTTTTCAAAGACAAGAAGTCTGTCGGCAATTTTGTTTACAAAATATCTGTCGTGAGACACAAACACAATACTTCCCTCGAAATTTACAAGTATATCCTCAAGTGTCTGTTTACCGATAATATCCATATGGTTTGTAGGCTCATCAAGCACAAGTATATTTGGGTGCTTGTACAGAATTTTACAAAGGGTAAGCCTCACCTTTTCACCGCCCGACAAGGTGGATGCAGTTCTGAACACCTCTTCGCCAGTAAACTGGAAAGAACCGAGAGCCCGTCTTACCTCAGTGTCGTTAAGATGGGGATATTCTTTTGAAAAAATATCAAAAATGGTTTCATCTGTGCTTATCTGTGCAAGCTGCTGGTCAAAGTATGCAATCTCGGTATTATACCCGAACTCAAAGCTTCCTGACAGGGGCTCAACCGTCCCCATAAGTGTTTTAAGTAATGTAGACTTGCCTATTCCGTTGGAGCCGATTATTCCAATCTTTTGTCCGCGTTCCAGATTAAAGCTGACACTTGCAAGAGGAGTATCATATCCGATTACAAGATTTGTGACGCTTAACACCTGACGGGAGCTTTGCAGTTTTGGCTGGAAATTTGACCTGTAGGTTTTGGTGTCAAAGTTTTCAGGTGCATATATAATCTTCATATGCTCAAGAAGCTTGATTTTTGACTGCACCATTTTCGCCTTTGTTGCCTTGTATCTGAACCGTTCAATTAGTCTGTTCAGCCTTGCGATTTCTGCCTGCTGCGCCTCATAGTCCTTTAGCTGCTTTGCATAATTTTCGCGTTTCTGCTTTTCAAATGAAGAGTAATTGCCCTTGTAGCACCTTGTCTCTCCCCACTCAATTTCATATACCTTATTCACAATACGGTCAAGGAACATTCTGTCGTGAGAAACGATTATAAGGGTTGATTTGTAATTTTTAAGGTAGCCCTCGAGCCATTCTATAGTCTCTATGTCAAGGTGGTTTGTAGGCTCGTCAAGCAAAAGTATGTCGGGGCGGGTGAGAAGCATTTTGATAAACGCAATTTTTGTGCGCTGACCGCCTGAAAACTCACAAAGAGGCTTCTTTTCATCTTCCTCGCTGAATCCGAATTTGCGTACCATCGTGAGATACTCTTTTTTATAGGTCAGTCCGCCCTTGTCAATAAAGCGCTCATTAAGATTGGAAAACGAGGATATAGCTTCGCTGTCACCCGACTCCATTTTTCCAACGAGCACCCCCAGTCGCTCTTCCATTTCAATAAGTTCAGAAAACACCTTGCGGACTTCCTCAATCATAGGAATAGAGTCATCCTCAAAGGGCATCTGCCTTAAATAGCTGATTTCAGGGTTTCCGACCTTTATGATACGGAATTCATTGTCACCCGTACCCTCTTCAAGCTCAACTTCGCCCATTATTGCTTTAAGGAGCGTGGTTTTACCTGAGCCGTTACGCCCGACTATTGCTATTTTTTCATTGTCATTGATTTCAATATCAATGTTTTCAAGCACCATATCACTGTCGTAGTAAACGGCTCCGTTTATAATTTTATACTGCATTGTTTTGTCCTTTACAGTTATAATCTTATGCTTTATGAGTAAATAATCTTTTTTTGTTTGTTACAAATAACACTATCGCAAGTACGGTAGTCAAAAATGCGGCACAGGGATAATTGAGCCAGAGTCCCGTGAGACCAAGTCTGTAGAATACAAATATCAGAATCAGCGGAAACATACTTGCACTGCAAACAGAAATAATAAGTGCCGCAAGTGGCTTTTCGAGTGCCATAAACAGTCCCTGCACAGCCTGGCTCAGCCATTTTACGAGATAGGCAAAGCTTGTAAATCTCAAAACCTCTACGGCAAGAGGTAACAGTGCCGCATCCTCGAGAAACGGGATTGACAACGGCTTTGCAAAAGCAAAAATGCAAACACCGCCAAGTACTGAAATCGTGGCACCAACCGACAGAACATATTTTTCTATCGCCTTTACCCTGTCTATTCTTTCAGCACCGTAATTGTAGCCGATTGCAGGTTGCAGAGAGTCGATAACTCCATATAAAAGCATCTCGATTATGCCGCCGACTGTAAGTGCAACGCCGTATACGGCAACTGCCGCCTCACTGCCGAATTTTAAAAGCATCACATTCATAACAACAGAGAAAACTCTGCCTGCGACATTTGTAAGAAATACCGATATTCCGTTTTTGAATATCTGTACTATGAGTCTGATGCTGAAGTGTGGTTTTGTGAATTTAAGCTGGAGTTTACCGCGTGCAAATGCAAATATTCCGTATGCAGCAGAAAGGAGCATAGAAATACTTGTACCCATAGCCGCGCCTGCAATCCCCAGACGGAAAACACATATAAACAGGTATTCGAGCACAACCGTACACAAACTCATAAATATATTTAAAAGCATACTTGTTTTTACCTTGCCGCTTATACGGAGAAAATTATCAAGGGCAAATACCATTGTAATAAAAGGTAAAAACAGTGTGTGAATACGGATATAGGTTACCGCATCTTTGAGAAGCTCTCCCTCGGCTCCCATTGCCGACATAACAAATGGTGCACCGAGATAAAATGATACTCCGATAATAAGACCTGTCAGCCATATCATAAGGGTTGCACAGGTAAAATAATTATTAGCCTTATCGTCTTCCCGCCTGCCGAGGAAAATGGAAATCGGCACCGATGCACCTACTCCGATGAGGTCGGCAAGAGCAAAATTGACTATGACAATAGGCAGAGCAAGCCCGAATGCCGCAAATGCCGTCGTACCCAGAAATTTACCTATGAACATAGATTCAAAAATTGTGTACAGAGACGAAGCGAGCATACTTATACCGCCCGGCAGAGCCGTTTTCACAAAAAGCCTGCCGGGACTGGTACTTAAATATAAATTTTTACTGTCCATTCCAAACTACCTTGTTTTTTATCCATGGGGAGCAAGTATATTTCCCCTATATCAGAAATAATAGTAAACAACATATCATATACCGTATTATTGTATCACAAATGATACTTAAAGTCAAGGAATGTGCTTTTTCTCGGAATAAAAAAAGGCTTTTACAGAGCCAACTCCGCAAAAGCCTCTTTTGTTTACAAATTACTTTTCGTTTTTGTAGATTTCCTTGAAATACTTGTATGTATCAACCTTAAGTTCACCGCAAGCCGCTTCATCACAAGCAATAATGCCGTCCTTGTGAAGCTGGAGAGCGCTGATAGTCCATGCGTGGTCAACACCGCCCTCAACACAATGACGAAGTGCACGAGCCTTGTTGTGTCCGCTTATAAGAAGCATAACCTGCTTTGAATCGCATACTGTACCAACGCCAACAGAAAGAGCAGTCTTCGGAACCTTGTTGGGATCGTTGTCAAAGAAACGGGAGTTAGCGATAAGTGTATCTGCTGTAAGTGCGCGTACTCCTGTGCGTGATGTAAGAGATGTAAAGGGTTCGTTGAAAGCAATATGTCCGTCAACACCGCTTCCGCCCATAAACAAATCAATTCCGCCGTAAGAAGCAATTTTATCCTCATAACGCTGACATTCAGCCTCAAGGTCTTCAGCCATACCGTTGAGAATATTTACATTTTCTGCAGGAATATCAATGTGATTGAAGAAATTATCGTGCATAAAATACCAGTAGCTCTGGTCATGCTCACGGGGAAGACCAACATATTCATCCATATTGAATGTAACTACATTTTTAAAGGTAATTTTTCCCGCCTTATTCATTTCAATAAGCTTTCTATATACTCCAAGGGGAGAAGAACCGGTCGGCAAACCGAGCACAAAAGGACGGTTTTCCTTGTGGTTGTTGATAGCATCAGCAATATGCTGCGCTGCCCAGGTACTCATGTCCTCATAATTTTCTTTGATGATCAGTTTCATTAAAAATCACACTCCATTATAAAATTAGAAAAGCTTTTACTGAAAACTTTCTTTTCACTTATACATTATACACCTTAATACTTGCTTTGTAAAGTGTTTTTTGTCGTTTTTAAAAAAACTTTATATAAAAATCCTGCCACACCTAATCTTGTTTTGAGTGCCTGGAGGCGTCACGACTCACCGGTCGCATAGTCGTCTGACTTCGCCGGAGCAAGTCCGGCTCGTCACACTCCTTGCTTTGCGGTGTTAAGGGACGAAATTAACATACGTTTGATCTCTTCTGCTAAGGAAATAAGGGTATCAAAATCATAGACAATCAAGCTTGTTCGTTTCAATAAAGTGAGCCAATAAATACTTTCACCGGTTTCTTTAAGTGAAATATGTAATTTGGAGATAAAATCCGCCTTGCTGTTTCCGTATATTGCCTCGTTTATATTTGCTCCCACGCTTGTTGCGGAGCGCAATAATTGTTTTGCAATCGTCGTATCCTTTTTGCTCTTGGAAAATTCTTCGTAAAAAAGTACAATTTGCGTTGCGAAGTTCATAGATTTTTCAAGTAATGGGCTATTCATTGTCTTCACCTCACTTTGCAATATGATTATATCACATTTTTAACTAAAAATCAATACTTTTCGACCAAGGGGA
>JAZSET010000049.1:0-3756 GCA_045531795.1 Eubacteriales bacterium
GGGGGACAAGTCCCCCCTTATGTTATTTAAAATATTCCGTCACAAACACCGGCACCTTGCCGTTTATGAATTCGCAGAGCGCTCTGCCGTCATTTGTGCTTATGGTTACCTTTTCACCCTCGGGATAAATCTCCTCGTCATAGTAGTAGGTCTTGTGCTCTTCCTCACATTTATAGTCAAAGAACACCTTATATCTGTGTTCCACCGTGTTGAATACTGACGAATACTGACTGTATATGTCGTATGTGTCAACAGACTCAAGTATCTGCATTTTTTCCTGAGAGTCGTCTACGGTCATATATTTGCCCGTTTCGTAATCGTAAACATATATTACACGAATAGCCTCAGAAAGATCACCTGCATAGTCTGTGCTGTTTATTATACCACACTTTACAAGATATTCAAGAGTATTTGTGAAATTTAATGTAATGGGAAGTGAAAAGCTTGAAAAATAGTTTTCGTCAGAAATTCTTATGTTGCCGATTACAGGTGTATTGTAATCGTCAAAGCCGATGCTTTCCACGTCTTTTCTGTAAGCATCAAGTAGGGGCTTGTATTTTTCGTCATACGGTCTGTTGGAATAATTGTTGAAAATACTGTCTCCCTCATAGTCGCGGGTTAAAAGGATTCTTCCGTCCTTTATCATATTAGGCTCAAGTGACAAATATACTCTTTGACTTTCGTCAATAGAATCAATCTTATCACACAAAAGTTTTTTGTACTCTTCACTGTTTGCAATTATCTCGAGCTCATCAAAATAGCTTTTGAGTTCATTGTCCTCATCGGTTACAACATAGCTCTGTGCAATTTCATATCCGAATACGGTCTTTGCTACAAATTTTAACCTTAATCGGTCAACACCGCGCTCGCCGATATAATATTCCTTGCCGTTTATTTTTAATGTATAGTCCTTTGTTTCTATCGCCTTGGAATAGTAAAATTCACCAATATCGGTATAATCCGTATTTATTATGTCAAGAAGAGCATCTTTTGTTTCGCCCTCCTTAAATGTGTATCTTCCCTCAGAACCGCTACCGTCAAGCTCTACCGAAACGGATTTTATAAGCCACTCATTTTTAAGCAGATAGTTGTCAAGCGGCTCGCTTGCTAAAACAAGTCCTGCATTAAAGAGAGTTACAACTACCGTAAATATTGCAATACCCTTGGGGTTTGCAAACATAGCTCTTGCATTCTTTGAGATTATCGAGTTCATAATCATCGCCGCTATAATGCTTCCGCTTACAGAGCCAAACAGCAGCCAGAAGAAGCTTTCGTCACCGATATAGCCGAATATGAGCGCAAATCCCATTGATACAGGTAACATCACAAGATACTTGATAAAGGATGCAAAGTGTGAAAATACAAACGGATTACCCGATTTTTCACTGAGTCTGCGATAATAAAGCGCGAGCGATACTACTATCGATATTGCTATCAACAGAAGCATCACAATTACTGCTTTTGTGTCAAACGCCTGATTTTTGAAAAGTATGGTGAACGGCGTTGTATAGAGGAATTTTTCATATTCAAAGAAATAATCTCCCCAGAAGCTTACCGCCGCAAAACTTCTGAGTCCTGTTATACATACTCTGAGTGCAGGCAGAATTATAAAGGCAAGAACTGTGAGAAGTGCCTCAATTACCGGAAGTCCCGTAGTCATGCCGAGCATAACCGTAAGCGAATAAATAAACAGGAAAAAGAGTACGGCATTAAAGAATACCGAACTTATTACAGGGAAACACTCTCTAAAGCCCATATCGGTAAAGAGAGGGATAAGAATGCATATTACATAATTGAAAACAAAGCCTGTAAGGAATGAGAATATTCCTGCTGTGTAATGCGTAAAGAACATACGCGAGCGCTTAAAGGGCAGACTGTGATAAAAGTTCACGCTCACTCTGGAGTTTAAATAGTTAAATATAAGTATTGCCGATACTACCGCAAGAATTGATGCAAATACACATATCAGCGAATAGGACTCGGCTATTGTTGAAACAAAAGCCTCAATATTCTTTTCTCTGTATATGGTACCGTCATAGTTTATTCTCGCCTGATAGCTGTTAGCCATCATAAGAAGCGGTACGGGCCCTACAAAAAACATTACAAGGAAATTAAGCACACACTGTGTCCATGTGCTCTTATATGTGCCTAAAAGGAACTTTCTGTTGTTATCTGCCGATGTCGAGCTTTGTAAAATCATAACCCTTACCCTCCATTTCGCAAATAAATATTTCGTCAAGACTTAAAGGCAAAAGCTCAAAATATACAGGGCTTTTGTCAGCAATAATCTTCTTTATCATATCATCACTGCCGCGTGCAATAAAGCTTGTAAGTCTGCCGCGGCGCTCAAAGTTTGTGATTTCAAGCTCAGGTAAATCCGCGGGGGTGATTTCATTTTCAAACACCGCCTGAACTCTGTGTACACCGAGCTTTATGTCGTCAAGGTCTGCCTCAATTACAAGGTCGCTCTTGTGAAGCAGGGCTATATGGTCGCAAAAATCCTCAAGCTCCGCAAGATTGTGTGAGGCTATAATCGGTGTGATATTCCCTGCCGCCACCTCGTCGGCGATAAGCGTTTTTACAAGCTTTCGCATAACGGGGTCAAGTCCGTCAAAGGTCTCGTCACAAAGCAAGTATCTCGGGGAGGCTGAAAGTGCGAGCATCACAGAAGCCTGCTTCTGCATACCCTTTGAAAACTTGCCGATTTTTGTGTTTATGTCAAGCCCGAAAGCATCCTTTAATTTAAAGAATTTACTGTCGTCAAAGCTCGGCCATATTGTCTTATAAAGAGAACGAATATCATTTATTGTGGAGTGGGGCTTGAAAAAGCTTTCGTCAGATAAATATACAATCTGCCTTTTTACTTTTTCGTTTTCGTAAACAGGCTCACCATCATAAAGCACCTCGCCGATACTTGGCGCAAATACTCCGCACATAACCCTGAGAAGAGTGGACTTGCCCGAGCCGTTCGAGCCGATAAGCCCGAATATTGAACCGTCTTTAATTTTAAAGCTTATATTGTCAAGAGATAAAAAGTCGTCATATTTCTTGCTTACGCTGTTAACTTCAATCATACCTGTCTGTCTCCTTCCCAGATACTTTCAAGAAGCTTTATAACTTCTTCTTTTCCCATACCGCTTATTTTGGCATCATTAAAATTCTTTTTAAGATCCTCTGCAATTTTTGCTCTGTGCAAATCAAAGAGCGCGCCCGTTTCACTTGAAACAAAGCTGCCTCTGCCTGCAACAGAATAGACTACTCCCTGTGCTTCTAAAATTGCATACGCCTTCTGTATGGTATTGGGATTTATTGCAAGCTCCACCGCAAGTCGTCTTACTGCAGGGAGCTGCTCATCGGGCAGTAATGTGTGCGAGAGAATCGCCGATTTTACAGAATCGACAATCTGCTCATAGATAGGTATTCGTGACTTCAGGTCAACTGCTATCATACAAAAATCTATCCTTTCGGGTTGTGTATTAAGTGTACTATGCGTATTAGTACAGTTGTATGATATCATATTTACATATATTTGTCAATAATTTTTCAAAAAATACTCACAAAAAATGAATAATTTTACTATAAATACAAACATTAAAAAATATCTATGATAAAATAAAAAAATATCTTGACAAACATTTTTGCTTATGCTATAATATATGAGCGCGTTTGTTAGAGGCGCATTGTTTTATATACTTTGACCCGGTAGCTCAGAAGGTAGAGCACATGACTTTTAATCATGGTGTCCGGAGTTCGACT
>JAZSET010000032.1:0-36363 GCA_045531795.1 Eubacteriales bacterium
GGCGAAAGCTTCTATTCCGACAAAATGCCCGCTATTGTTGACGAGCTTCGTGAAAAGAAGCTCCTTACAATCGACGACGGTGCTTCCATTGTAAATCTTGAAGAATTCGGCATGGGCCCCTGCCTCATTTTAAAGCGTGACGGCTCTACTCTATACCCTACCCGCGATATTGCAGCGGCAAGGTACAGAAAAGACACCTACGACTTTGAAAAGTGCATTTATGTTACATCCGCAGGTCAGAGCTTACACTTTGCACAGTGGTTCAAGGTTGTTGAGCTTATGGGCTACGACTGGGCAAAAGATCTTGTACACGTACCTTACGGCACAGTTTCCATAAACGGCGAAAAACTTGCTACCCGTACAGGCAATGTTATTTTACTTAAAGACCTTTTTGCAATGTCGATTGATAAGGTTCTCGGCATTATAAAGGAAAAGAATCCGAATCTTGAAAACGCAGACGAGGTTGCAGAGGCTGTCGGTGTCGGTGCTATTGTGTTCCATTATCTCTCTAACAGCCGTATCAAGGATATAAACTTCGTGTTAGAGGATGCGTTATCGTTTGAGGGTAACACAGGCCCGTACTCGCAGTACACATACGCCCGCACCTGCTCAATTCTTGCTAAAGCAGGAAATACCGGTGCCTGCGGTGAGCTTACAGACGAAAATGAAACAGAGCTTATAAAGGTGCTTTCAAGATACCCCGAAAAGATACTTTCTGCCCTTAACGACTATGAACCTATGGTAATTACAAGATACATTCTTGACGTATGTAACGCATTTAACCGCTTCTATCATTCCTGCCAGATACTTAACGCAGAAAATGATGACGTGAAGAATACAAGAATTTATCTTACAAATGCGGTTAACCACGTTCTTAAAACGGCTTTCACTCTTATTTGTATAAAGCCTACCGAAAAGATTTAATTTGATAATATTTTAAAGGAGAATATAAAAATGTCAGGACATAGCAAATGGAAAAATATAATGCACAAAAAGGAAAAGACTGACGCTCAGAAAGCGAAAATCTTTACTAAAATCGGTAAGGAAATTATGATTGCCGTTAAAGAGGGCGGCGGAGACCCTAACAGCAACTCCAAGCTCCGTGACCTTATTGCAAAAGCAAAGAGCAACAATGTTCCTAACGACAACATTGAGCGTACTATCAAAAAAGCTTTGGGTGCTGAAAATGTAGATTACGAAGAAATCACCTATGAGGGCTACGGCCCTGCAGGCGTTGCCGTTATTGTTGAAACAACTACCGACAACAGAAACCGTACCGCATCTGAGGTACGCCACTATTTTGACAAATTCCACGGCAATCTCGGCACAAGCGGTTGCGTAAGTTTCCTTTTCACAGAATGCGGTGTAATTATAATCGCAAAAGACGACTCGGTTGACGAGGACAAGCTTATGGAAGATGCTCTTGAAGCAGGTGCAAGTGATTTCGTTGTTGAAGACGAGCTTTTTGAAATTACCACAGAGCCTAATGACTTATCTGCGGTAAGAGAGGCTCTTGAGGGACTCGGATACACTATTGAGTCTGCAGAAAAGGACAAGATTCCCTCTACTTATGTAACACTTGAAAATGAAGAGGACATCAAGTATATGAATCTTTTACTTGAACACCTTGACGACAACGAGGATGTACAGAATGTGTTCCACAACTGGGAAAACGCTGACGAATAATTTTGATATAAAAAAAGCAAGAGGATATTTTCCTCTTGCTTTTTTATGTAGCTATTCTGATATACTTATTTTTATGTTGCCTGTATCTGTGTTTATCTCACATTTTCCGCCTGTAATTGTTTTGGGAACATTTACTTTACCCGTATCGGTTTGTACAATAAATACTTTACTTGTAAGAAGTGTGCCTTTAACATCGCCGGTATCCGTTTCTATAAAAAGTTCACCTGCATCGCACTGTTCAAGCTTAACATCACCTGTGCTTCTCACAACAGACAACTTATCTGTTGCAATAACATTATTTAAGAGTATACCTCCCGTGCTTCCGCTTGTTATAAGATTATTACACTTCACATCAGCAAGTTTGGTTTTACCCGTTGATACGCTGATATTGATATCTCCCTCGCAGATTACCTTTGAAACATCAATACCACCCGTTGAAACAGATAAATCAAGTGTGTTTGCCGATATGCTTTCGGAATTAATATTGCCCGTACTTGTCTTTATTTTTATAGCATCTGAAGCAGAAGCAAAATTCTTTACATCACCTGTGGTCTCAGAAATATCGATACTTTCAAATTTGAAATCCTTTGGTATCTCCGTGTCTCCCGTATCCGTCTTTACAGAAAGTATGCCGTATTCACCTTGCGGAAGATATACTGTTATTCTGGGTGTGGTGAAGTTTATGCCAATATACTCATACCATTTTCTTGTATCAACAAGTTCTACTGTAAGAGTGCTGTTATGCACTGTGACCAAATGCTTCATATTTTTCTGCTCATAACAGACAACCGTTGCTTTTGAGTTTTCTGACGGCACAAACAAAATATCAGCAGTATCTGTTACAAGCGATATGTTTTTAAAATCTTCAACTATCTCATAATCGTTTGTTTCATATTTTGCAGTGGAAAGTTTAGTTAAATCAAAATTTAGCGTTGTCATCACACTCCCGAAAATAATCCCTCCGATAAATACAAAAGAAAATGCTGTAATAAGCCATATTTTTGTTTTATTATGCATTACACTTTCTCCCTTTTGACATAGCAGATTTTTATTATCTGCCGTCAACGCTTATTATTTTTCCCAGAGCGGAGTTGACAAATATCTCTCTCCACTGTCAGGGAGAATTACGACTATCGTCTTATCCTTGTTTTCTTCCCTTTTTGCTACCTCTATTGCCGCAAAAAGTGCCGCGCCGCCACTTATTCCGCACAAAAATCCCTCTGCTGTTGCAAGGTCTCTTGCCGCCGTGTAAGCATCATTTTCGCTTACAGGGATTATTTCATCAATTATATTTGTGTCAAGTGTGTCGGGTATAAAGCCGGCACCTATTCCCATAAGTCCGTGAGGTCCCGGTGCTTTCCCTGAAAGCACTGCGGAATTTAAAGGCTCAACAGCAAGTGCCTTGACAGTTTGCTTTTTTTCCTTAAGGTACTTTGCACAACCGCTTATCGTACCGCCCGTACCTGCTCCCGCAACAAGGATATCAACCTCACCGTCGGTATCATTAAATATTTCGGGCCCTGTGGTTTTATAGTGAGCCATAGGGTTATTTTCATTTTCAAACTGACCGAGTATTACCGAGTTTGGTATCTGCTCCAAAAGCTCATACGCCTTTGTGATTGAGCCGTTCATACCAAGTCTTCCCTCAGTAAGCACAAGCTCAGCACCAAATGCCGAAAGAAGTTTTCTTCTTTCGATGCTCATAGTCTCGGGCATTGTGAGTATCACCCTGTAGCCTTTTGATACCGCCGCCATTGCAATACCAATTCCCGTATTACCGCTTGTCGGCTCAATTATTGTCGCACCCGGTTTTAGAGTTCCCTCTCTTTCGGCCTCGACAACCATATTAACACCGACTCTGTCCTTGACACTTCCTGCGGGATTAAGATACTCGAGCTTTGCAAGTATTTTTGCCTTTGCACCCATAAGTCTTTCAAGCTTATTAAGTCTCAAAAGCGGAGTGTTTCCAACAAGCTCTGTTATATTATTATAAATTTTCACTTTTTTCACTTTCCTCAGTTCTGGTTTTCTTTTTGCTCTTTAAAGAAAATTTGTTTTCTGTCCCATTCAAGAGTCTCTTTATATTGTCTTTATGCTTAATGATTACGGTAATTGCAATTATGAATGCGCAGACAATCGGAACAAGGTCGATTTCACCGAGTCTGTTAAGTAAAAGAGGATACAAAAGCATACACATTACGGAACCGAGTGATATAAACTTATATGCTGCCACCAATATCACAAAAATTGCAAATAAAATCACAAAGCAAAGCGGATTTGTACATAAAACCACTGCAGCAACTGCAGAGACGCCCTTGCCGCCTTTAAAGCCAAAGTAGCAGGGGAAAATATGTCCGTACACACTGCCGAGACCTGCGAGATACGCGCCCATTTCGCCAAACAGAAGTCTGCTTATCAAAATGGCAACAACCGTCTTTAATATGTCTCCGATAAGCGTTATCGCACCTGCTTTTTTACCGTAGGTGCGAATCATATTTGTCATTCCGGCATTTTTACTGCCATAATTGCGTATATCATCGTGATACATCAGTCTTGACACAATTATACCGCAGTTTATACCGCCGAGAAAATAGCCTATTGCAAGTGAGAGTATCCCAAGAAGTATAAGATATATAAGATTTACACTGTTTCCTGCCTGAACAATTGGGTTCAAGAAAAGTCCTAAGTCCATAAAAGGTCCTCCTTTTAGTCGGCATTATCGCCGCGCTGACGAATTACAAGCTTTATCGGTGTACCTCTGAAGCCGAATACCTGTCTTAACTGATTTTCAATATATCTCTGATACGAAAAATGGAAAAGTTCGGCATCATTACAGAATATTACAAAGGTAGGCGGTGCCACCTGTGTCTGTGTCATATAGTAAATCTTGAGTCGTCTGCCCTTGTCTGACGGGGGCTGGACTCTTGCTGTGCAGTCGTTAAGCACATCATTGAGCATACCCGTTGTTATTCTGAGAAGCGACTGCTCTCTGACATAGTTTATCTGTTCAAAAAGCTTGTTTACTCTCTGACCTGTCTTTGCAGATATAAACAGAAGCGGAGCGTATGTCATATAAGACAGTGCCGTATATACCTTTTCTGTTTCCTGATTTACAAGCTTATCGGTTTTATCCTCGATTGAGTCCCACTTATTTATGGCGATTATACACGCCTTGCCTGCCTCGTGAGCAATTCCTGCGATTTTTTCATCCTGCTCGGTAATGCCCTCATTGGCATCGGCAACGATGATACATACATCTGCTCTTTCAACCGCCATTTTTGCTCTGAGAACGCTATATTTTTCAATAGCATCATTAACCTTACTCTGACGGCGGATTCCTGCAGTATCAATGAAAATATATTTACCGAATTCATTGGTAACTTCTGTGTCTACCGCGTCTCTTGTTGTACCGGGGATATTTGAAACGATGAGTCTTTCCTCACCAATTATCTTATTGATAAGCGAGCTTTTTCCGGCGTTAGGCTTTCCTATAACCGCTACCTTTATAGCATCATCGTCTTCCTCGGCTGTTTGTTCATCGGGAAGATATTCAATTACCTTATCAAGGAGATCTCCCGTACCTGTGCCGTGAACAGATGAAAGTGCAATCGGATCTCCCTCTATTCCAAGCTCATAGAATTCGTAATACTCCATTGGAAGTCTGCCCACAGAGTCGATTTTATTTACCGCAAGTACTACGGGCTTACCGCTTTTTAAAAGCATTACTGCTATTTCTCTGTCGTCTGCGGTAACACCGACTCTTACATCGGTCATAAAAACAATTACATCTGCAGTTTCTATTGCAATCTGCGCCTGATTTCGCATCTGCTTTAAAATTATGTCATCTGTTTTAGGCTCGATACCGCCTGTATCCACCATCATCAGCTTTCTGCCGTTCCACTCGATATCATAGTAAATTCTGTCTCGAGTTACACCAGGGGTATCCTCTACTATTGATATTCTCTCACCTGCAAGCTTATTAAACAGTGTACTCTTTCCAACATTCGGTCTGCCCACTATTGCAACTATCGGTTTTGCCATTGGTTATTCCTTTCAAACTATCAGTCAACAAGTCCCGAGTAATAATCGGTCATATATTTTTTATCAGTGATTTCACACTCAAACTCCGCTACGAATCCAAGCACCTGTATTGTATCGGTGATTACACCGAGCTTTTCTGTACCGTTATCCGACTTGATATAAAAATCCGGGTAAATAGAATAAAGCGGATCGTACTGTGATATTAAATCATTTGTTGTAGTCTCAGAAAGCAGATTTTCATATCCGTTTGTCTGTCTGAAAGCTCCGTCAACAAAGTCTTTTCTGAAGCCATTATAGCTTACTATTTCATCAAATCCAATAAGCTTTGCTCTTTCAAAGTCAATATTTATTCCAAATGAGAAGTTCTTTGTATATGCACTGCCCTCGGCACTTACACTTCCACGGCACAGGGCACTTATCAGTTTTTCGCCTTTATAGGTTACATTGAACGAGTCAACATCGTAGAATATGCCAAGCTCAGAGCCTGCATTTGCCACTGCTGTTTCCATTTTCTTTTTTGCGTATGAATATATGAGTGCGTTTACCTTTTCTTCAATTTCGGCATTACTGTAGCCTGAAACCTGAGGATAAATCATATTAGCTGTGTATGCTTCGCCCTCTACAGTTTCCTGCTTTATTTCAACAGTGTAAAGCTCCACGGGAACATATGCCATTTCAGTTTCCGTTTCAAAAACACTTTCCTGTGCAGGGAGACTCTCGCTTTCTGTTGTTTCCTCTTTTTCCGTACAGGAAATCATAAAAAAGCATATAACCGTAATCATTAAAAACACTAATAGTTTTTTCATAAATTCACCTCTTAATAAAGGATACTGCCTACTATTTCGGCTCCGTCATTTTCGGTTGGTACAATTTCGACAGAAAGCTTTTCGGAAAGCTCCTCAAGCGATATATTATCAAGAAAGAGATTTCCCTCTCGTCTTACTGCAACTGCAGGGATAAGCAGTCTTTCTCCAAGCGGCTTATCTTTCAGCTGGTTATATATATCGCTTCCCGTCAAAAGCCCTGCAACTGTTATGTTTTCACCGAAAAAGTCATTTCTGATTTTATATACATAACACTTCAGATTATTATAGCACATTTTTTCGATTTTTTCAACAGTTGCTTTAATGAAATCATATGCCGCTTCACCTGTTGCTATTGAGAGTTCTCTTTTCTTTAAAAGGGCTTCCTTTTCAACATACAAAAGTTCATCTTCTACTTCATCACTTGATGAACGGATACTTCCGACCCCGTCTTCAAGCTGAGGATAACCCTCATAATAATCAGCATCAGGCATACCGATTTCTGCTTTAAGATAAAATTCATCTGAACAGAAGAAAAGTCTTTTTCCATACGTTTTTTTACATCTTTCGCCAAAAGAGTTGACTGTATTTATAACCTCAGCACACTCTTCTTTAGTGAACATTTCAAGCGGATACAGCTTATCCCTGTACTTTGTAAGTCCTGCAGGTACAATAGAAACGCCAAGCAGGTTTTCGTGATACTTTTCCATTTGTGTCAGAGAATATACGAGATTTTCACCGTCATTTATACCTTTGCAAAGCACAATCTGGAAATTAAGCTCTATTCCCGCATCATTCAGTCTGTCAATATATGAAAGAACCTTTCCTGCGTTCTTGTTATTCATCATTTTAACACGCAGTTCGCCGTTCATCGTATGTACAGATATATTGACAGGACTCATTCTCATTTCTATAATTCTGTCGATATCAGAGTCTGACATATTTGTAAGAGTTACATAGTTTCCCATAAGAAAGGAAAGTCTTGAATCGTCATCCTTGAAGTATATTGAATCACGCATACCTCTTGGGTTCTGGTCTATAAAGCAGAATATGCACTTATTCCTGCAAGTTTGCTTATTGTCCATAAGATATGTTTCAAACAAAAGTCCTATTTCGTCATATTCGTCTTCTTTGTTTATGTTTACCGTATATTCCTCATCATCACGCGAAAGGACAATGACCAATTCATTGGCACAGGTTCTGTACCTGTAGTCAAGAATATCTTTTATTTCAAAGCCGTTAACGCTGATAAGCGAATCATTCTCTTTTATACCCGCTGTTTCTGCATAGGAATCAGGCTCAATTCCGATTATTTTTACCATTTATACAGTCCTTTCAGAAATACTCTTTTGATTATATCATTTCAGCGTTTTTTTGTCAACATCAGTTTATAAGTGTTCAAGCTTATATTTTGCAGGGGAAATACCCATTATTTTTTTGAAATTCCGGTAAAAGGTTGAAAAATCATTGTAGCCGCAAAGTCCGTATATGGCAGTGATTTTGTAGCCCTCTTTTATGTATTCTGTAGATTTTTTTACTCTGCACATATTAAGATAATTATTAAAAGAATGTCCTGTTATTTCAGCAAAAAGCTTACAGAAGCAACTCTTTGACATAGCAAAACGGTGAGTTATATCTTCAAGTGAAATATTCTCGGTGAAATTTTCTTCAATGTACTTAACGCAGTACAAAACATATTCCCTGCTTGTTTCAAAGTGGTTTGATATTTCCGCACCTACGCTTTCAAAATAATGTCTTGCCACAAGGCTTACAAGCAAAAGTGCGTAAGCACGTATTGTTTCACTGTAGCCAAAGGGCTTATTTGAAAATTCCTTTATTGCCCGCTCAAATATGTTTTCTACCGTAAAGAGTTCATCGTCAGGAACAACTATTTTCGGCCTTATTCCTTTTTGGGCATTGATTTGAAGACTTTTAAGGAAATTCAGTGCCAGCTTATTTGAAACATTCTGCTCGCCGAAATAGTCAGGCATAAAGGAAAAGACATAAAATGCTGCCCCCTCTTCAGGGTCAATGTAATGCTTTACTCCCGGAGGAATTATAAACATATCGCCTATTGAAAGCGAAGAATAATCCTTTTCAACATAGTGAAGCAGTTTACCCCTCAGAACATAATATATCTGAAAATAATCGTGTGTATGCGGTTTTCTTGCCTCCACGGCTTTTTCCACTCTGTGCACATAAAAATCGTCTGCGGAGTTTTTATAATAAGACAGTACAAAATTTTTTATATCCATATTTTTCTCTCCATTTTTCCTTACATCACAATTATACCACAAAGTTGCTCAAAATGCAATATATTAAGTACTATTTGCAATATATTCTTTTCCGGGTATGATAGACTTAAAATGAAATGATATTATTATGGAGGAAAATATGAAAATTGTATCATTATGCGGACTCCTCGGCTATGGCTACAGTGAAGAAGCACTGGATATTGCTTTTTCTGAAAAGGTTGACTATGTCGGAGTAGACGCGGGCTCAACAGACCCGGGCCCCTATTATCTCGGAAGCGGAAAATGCTTTACAGACAGAGGTGCGGTAAAGCGCGACCTTTCACTTGCATTGCCAAAAGCGCTTGATATGAAAGCTCCCTTTATCATCGGCACTGCGGGCGGTGCCGGAAGCCGTGAACACACAGACTGGCTTATTGACATTATAAAGGAAATTTCAACTGAAAAGTCTCTTTCCTTTACTCTCGGCGTTGTTTACTCTGATGTCAGCCGTGAGTATGTGCTTGAAAAGCTTAACTCAGGTAAGATTATCAACATGAGTGATAATTTTCCTTTATCCGAGGAAGCAGTAAAAAAGAGCAATAGGATTGTAAGCCAGATTGGAGTAAAGCCTATACTTGAGCTTCTTGACAAAAAGGTAGATGTTATCGTTACGGGCAGAGCCTGCGACACTGCTATTTATGCAGCCCCCTGCTTATATGAGGGTTACAAGGAGGGACTTGCATTCCACATGGCAAAAATTATGGAATGCGGTTGTATGTGCTGCGAGCCTGTTGCGGCTGCTGACGTTATGCAGGCCTATATGTACGACGATTACTTTGAACTAAGACCTGCAAGTCCCGAAAGAAAGTGTCTTGCTTCTCGCGCGGCTGCTCACACAATGTATGAGCAGACAAATCCGTATCTGATTTTTGAGCCTGACGGAGTTGTCGACATCAAGAATTCAAAATATGAACAGATTGACGAGAGAACTGTCAGAATTACAGGCTCTGAATTCACAGAAGCAACAACAAAAACCTTAAAACTTGAGGGTGTGTATCCTGTAGGATACAGAACCGTTTGTATCGGCGGTATCAATGACCCCATGACAATTGAGCATTTTGACTTTATCGAAAAGACGGTTACAGATTTTGTTTACAAAAATGCTTCTGTTTCAAAGGATGATTACCACCTTTCCTTTAAAAAATACGGCTCGGAAAAATCAAGTCTTGGTGTTGTTATTGATGCTGTCGGAAAAACTCAGGAAATTGCGGATATGATATGCTCGCTTGCCCGTTCACGCATGCTCCACTGTGACTATGTCGGCAGAAAGTCGAGTGCGGGTAATGTCGCATTCCCCTTTTCTCCCTCGGATATTCACGTTGGCGAGGTTTATGAGTTTTCAATTTTCCACCTTGCCAAGGTCGATGACCTTTGTGAAACGGCAGAAACAAAGATTATGGAGGTAGGCAGATGAAGATTATAGAACTTGCGAAAATTTTAAGAAGCAAAAATGCGGGTCCCCTCTTTATAACCTTTGACATTATGTTTGATGACAACAAAAAAATGCAGACTGTTTTGTCGGGACTTACAAAAGAAAAAATAGCAAAGGCTTATGACACGGACATAAACAAAATCGAAATTATCCCCTACGATATTGTAAACTCAATTAAGGTTACATTCCCGAGAAAATACATAAGCGGCAGCATATATGACGATGATGTTTACGGTTGTCAGCAGCACTTGCCTCTTGCAAATATTGAGATTTAAGGAGATTTAAAATGTACGCAGATAAGGATTACATAATCAGTTTAAGACGCGAAATACACGAATATCCCGAAATTGGCTTTGACTTGCCTAAAACTATTGCAGTTGTTAAAAGAGAACTTGATAAAATCGGTATTGAATACACAGAAAAGTACGGTGAGTCAAGTGTTGTTGCGATTATTAACCCGGATAAGTCTCAATTCACAATAGGAATACGCGCGGATATGGACGCTCTCCTGATTCAGGAGACGAATGATATTCCCTATAAATCAAAAATTGACGGCAAGATGCACGCCTGCGGGCACGATGCTCATACTGCTATGCTTCTCGGTACAGCAAAGGCTCTCTATTCCATGCGCGACAAAATAAACTGCCGTGTAATGCTTGTATTCCAGCCAAGTGAAGAGGGTATCAGAAGCGGTGCTGAAGCACTTTGCTCAGGTGGTGTTATGAATGAAATTGACATCATCATCGGTCTGCACGTCGAAAACTGGCTTGAATCGGGCAAAATCGGTGTCTGCAAGGGCAATTCCATGGCTTCAAGCAGAAATTTACGCATAAATTTCCACGGAGCCACTGCTCACGCAACCCTTCCCCACTCGGGCAAGGATGCTCTTGCGGCAGCTGTCAGAGCTTACAATGATTTTCAGTTTATGCTCACCCGTGAGTTGAATCCATTTGCCAAATATGTATTCTCAATTGGCAAGCTCTCTGCAGGTACTACTCAGAATGTAGTTGCTGACAGAGCCGAAATGCTCGGCACAATCAGAACCTTTGATATGAAGCTTGACGAGTATCTTGACAGAAGAGTTCACGAAATACTTGACGGCATTTCAAGAGATACAGGTGTTGAAACTGAAATAAAGAGCGACCTTAAGGCTTATGTTGTTTACAACAACCCTTACATTTCTGACCTTGTCCTTGCTTCTGCAGCTAAGGTTGTAGGTGATGATAATATTGCAAATATGCCCGAAAAATTGAGTTCTGAGGACTTTTCACAGTATCTGTTACATAAGCCGGGTGTATTTGTAAGACTCGGTACAAGAAATGCAGAAAAGGGCTGCACAACACTTCCCCACAACAACGACTTTATGTTAGACGAAGATGCACTTGTTCTCGGCAGTGACACCTGTGTACAGTTTGTACTTGACAATATGGGCGGTGTCGATATGGAAAAAGTTATTGCATCAGATGAAAGGAGATAAAATCTATGAAGCACATTATTTGCAGTGTCGGTGATATAATTCACACAGGAAATATGCCTGAAAACTATGATTTCGATGAACTTTCAAGTATTATAAACAAAGCTGATACAAAACTGTTCAATCTTGAATATGTTTTATCCGACAAGCCGATTCACGGCTCTGCGTACTGCGGAGGCACGTGGCTTTGCGGTGACGAGAATTCACTTGACCGTTTACTGAAATTTGGTTTTAACGGCACAAGTTTTGCTAACAATCACACTATGGACTATTCCTATGAGGGTATGTTTTCTACCCTTAATGCAGTAAAGAAAAGAAATCTCCCCATAAGCGGTGCGGGCAAAGATTTAGAGGA
The DNA here is from genome assembly GCA_045531795.1 of Eubacteriales bacterium. Classification (GTDB taxonomy): domain Bacteria; phylum Bacillota; class Clostridia; order Oscillospirales; family CAG-272; genus UBA4717. Next base: position 12,086 of record JAZSET010000032.1, read on the forward strand.
AGCATCAGATTATGCAGTAATTGAAACCGAAAGCGGAAAGTGCGCTCTTATTTCAATCTGCTCTACATACAATGATGCGGCAAGAGCGGGCTTAAAGAGCGACACATTACCCGGCAGGCCCGGTCTTAATGCGCTCAGATTTTCAACAGTTTACAACATAACACCCGAACATATGAAAGCTTTAAAGGAAATCTCCGAGGGTACGCAGATTGACGGCAGACGCAACCGTTCAAGGCTTGGCGGCTATACACCGATGCCACCTGAGGGTTGCTTTGGCTTTGGCGAATACAACTTCCGTGAAAGCGAAACTGAGGGAAAAAGCTCAAGGGCTAATGCTAACGATATTAAGCGTACCTGCGACACAATAAAGAAAGCTTTATGCGAGTGCGACTATGTTGTTGTAAATGTTCACTCTCACGAAATCAAATATGACCTTGACGATACTCCCGACGACTTTATGGTAGAATTTTCAAGAGCTTGTATTGACGCGGGTGCATCTGTCGTGTTCGGCACAGGTACTCATCAGTTAAAGCCCATTGAAATATACAAGGGAAAACCGATATTCTATAGCCTCGGTAACTTTATTTTCCAGAGCGACTCTGCAAAGTTTATGCCCTATGACTTTGAAGAAAAGTACAAGGTACCAAAAGGATATACTCCCGAACAGCAGATTGCTCACAGATGCTCACTCGGTAACGGCGGACTTCACGCAGATATCAACAATTTCCGCTCGCTTATGCCATTTATCACCTTTGAAGACGGCATTCCCACAGAAGTACTTTGCTATGTTATAAGGCTTGATATGCACACCGGGTTCCCCTCTCTTGCAGATCCCGCTGAGGCTAAAATAATCTACGAATATATGCTTGAAAGAAACAAAGACGGCGGTGCAAAAATTGAGCTTAATAACAGTATTATTGAGGTAAAAATAAATGATTAAAACAGAAGTTTACGAAAAGGCTTTATTTGAAACTATAAAAAGAGGCGCTACAGAAATTTCTCCCGATGTTAAAGAGGCTTTTGAAAATGCAATTTTAAGAGAAACAAATGAAGATGCCAAACGTGGTCTTGCGGCAACTCTAAGGAGTATGGAAATGTCAGCGGAAAGAGAAAATCCTCTTTGTGTTGACACGGGCTGGCCTATTTTCTATTTCAAGGTCGGTAACAAATGCGAGCTTGAGGGCGGTTTTGTAGAGCTTGAAAATGCTGCACGCCGTGCAGTTGCAAAGGCAACAGAGCTTGGTTATCTGAGAGCCACAATGAAACACCCTCTTACAGGTTTTGACCCCGGCAACAATATCGGTATGAATATCCCCGACTTCACATATCAGTTTGTTGACGGTGATTCTATTGAACTCTCCTATGCGGCAAAGGGTGGCGGAAGCGAATGCTTCGGCGGAACACGACACAGAATTGTCGCATTTGCTGACGGTATCAAGGGTATTGAAAAATTCGTTATTGAAAGCTTTATCGCTTCTGCCCGTGCAGGAGCTGTTTGTCCCCCGTCTGTCCTTGGTATAGGTATCGGCGGTACGGCAAATGTTGCTGCTAATCTTGCAAAAGAAGCTGCTTGTCTCAGAACTGTAGGCTCACACCACCCCGACCCTATGTTTGCAAAAATAGAGGAAGATTTATATAAAGCGCTTAACAGCCTCGGAATCGGCATTTTAGGTTCAGGCGGGGACACCTCTGTTCTTGCGGTAAATGTTGAATACGCGTACACTCACATTGCAGGTATTGCCTGTGCAACAAGTACAAACTGTATGGTTGCAAGACGCGCATCCTCACGTATTGACAGTGAGGGTAATATAACAGTTATGAAGAGTCCCAACTGGTTTGGCGACAGATAAGGAGGATACATTATGGCTGAATATCATCTTACGGCTCCTCTGTCAAACGAGGATGTAACAAAGCTGAAGCTCGGAGACACAGTTTACATAAGCGGTGAATGCTTTACCTGCCGTTCAAGACTTCAAAAATACATATTTGATGAAAAACACACACTACCCTTTTCAACCGAGGGCAGAAACATACTTATTCACAACGGCCCTATTGTTATAAAGGAAAACGGTAAGTGGAAGCTTATGTCATTTATGCCAACCTCAAGTATCCGCTTTGAAAAGTGGGGCGCTAAAAGTGTTGACGAGTGGAACCTCAAAATGATTGTAGGTAAGACTACTATGGGTGAGTCTACTATGAAAATGATGAAGGAAAAGAAATGCGTTCACGTATCTCCACGCTCGGTCAGCCCGAATTTGTGGATTGACTCGATCGAAGTAGAGGATGTTTATCTTTATGACGAGCTTGGCAGAATCGAGGCGGCATGGTTTTTTAAGCTTAATGACCTCGGCCCGTTTATTGTAGATATTGATTGCGAGGGCAACAACTTCTTTGACAGACTTGACGGCGAAATTCAAAAACGCAAAAAAGATGCATTCAGAGAACTCGGTATTGAAGAGGATTTTGAATACACAAAATTATACTAAAAATAGCAATTTGGGTCACGGGAAGCTCCTGTGACCCTTTTTGTCGGGATTTATGAAAAGAAAAATATTGGAAATTTTCTGATTGTCATAAAATCTTAATATATATGTGTTATTATATCTTTGTATATTTTCATTCTCGAAAGGAAAAGTTCCCCTTGAAAAAATTTCTGTCGCTTATTATCGCTTTTATTTTAATTTTAAATACTGTTATTCTTCCGACAAGTGCCCTGTACCGTGGGGTACTCGGAGATGTTTACTATACTGACAGCCGTCAGATAGGTGCCGGTGTGGACTTTACCCTTTACCGTTCTCTTACCGACGGTCTGAATGAGCGTGCTTATGTTTTTGAATACCGTCCGGGTGAGGGTGCTCTTCCTATTGTTACATACGGCGATTATCTTATGGGCAGCAACCGCCTGTCGTCACATATAAAAAATGAAAGCGAAAAAGGTAACAATGTAATCGGCGGCATCAACGGCGATTTCTACAGCGTTTATACGGGAATTCCGATGGGTGCTCTGATAAGCGACTCAAGAATTGTATCGGATGATGATAAAAACAATGCCATCGGCTTTAATGCTGACGGCACAACGATTCTCGGAAGCCCCGATATTAACTTTACTGTTATTCATACATACGATGCCTCGAGAATTCCAAAGTCAAATGCAGAAACAGATGCGGAAGATACCGAAGCGTCAGAAGACAATGCTGAAGTTTTCGATGAGTTATCTGACGATGAAGAATTTACCGAAGAAGTAACTGAAGAAGATTATGACAGTTTTGAAGACGACAGCGATTTTTCCGACGATGAAGAATTTATAAGTGAAGTGCTTCCTGTAAGTTATTTCAACAAATATCCCACCGAATGGGGAGCATATTTGCTTGACGATATGTTTGACAAGACTACCCGCTCAAGTAAACCCTCTCTTGAAATTGTAATTGAGCTTGACGACACTGATGCTTATGCCGCTGCAGATCAGTGCCTCACCGGTAAAATAATTCAGATAAACCGTGAAGCTACTGACACCGGAATAAATAAAGGTCAGCTTGTTATATCGGTAAACGAAAAAAGCTCATACCGGAGCGCATACAACAATATTGAAATCGGCGATGAAATTGAAATCCACTTTTCGCTTGACGAAAACTGGACTCAGGTTGTAACTGCTATCGGCGGCAGTGACCTGATTGTTGTTGACGGTCAAATCAACAGAGAGGCTATAAACGAGTCTCACGAAAAAATTGCAAACCCCCGTACTGCAGTAGGTGTAAGAAGTGACGGCACTGTAATATTCTTTGCTGTAGACGGACGCTCTGACGATTCATACGGTCTCAGAATGGTAAGCCTTGCTGAAACTCTTATTTCCTTTGGCTGTGTTTATGCCCTGAATCTTGACGGCGGTGGCTCAACCACTGCGGCAGTTAAATATCCGGATAGCGAAATCGGAATTATAAACACTCCATCCGATTCAACAGAGCGTTCTGTTGCAAATGCACTTTTACTTGTCGACAACACAGAGTCTGACGGTATTCCAAAGTACATTATTCCAAGTCAGAGTGACACCGTAATATTACCCGGTGAAAGTTACAGCTTTGACGGAAATTTCTACGACAGTGCCCTGAAGCCTGTTAGTGGCACTTCACTTACAAACGATGATGTCAGAATTGGCTTTGACTATTCAAGACTATCCTACTACACCGAAGAAAATATGCCATACCTCGGCAGTATAACCGATGACGGCAAAACCTTTATTGCGGACGGAGCAACAGGTGAAATTCCCCTTTTGTTCACTGCAGAATATGAGGGAGAAACACTTACAGGCAGAATGATTTTATTCGTTGCACCTGCGCCCGACACTGTAGAGGTTCGTCTCGGCGGTGTTGTTTACAGTGAAAATTCTCCCATTACAGTCGAATTTGATGCTTTCTATATGGGCACACCCGTTCCTGCCCGCCCATATCACCTTACCTATAATCTGACCGACAATGAAGTACGCCAAAGCGGCATAGTCGATGACGCGCCCCTGAAGCGTGCCGACTCGTCTCTCGGTTACATATCGGAAAGCGGAGAATTTATCCCATACGAGAATGCTGACGGCTCTGTGTGGCTCACTATTTCACTTGATTCAATTCCTGTAGCGCAAACACTTTTAGCCGTTGGCAAGCCAAAGGTCAGTGTGCTTGATAATGTGTCAGTCGAATACAATTTTGCAAATGCTGAGGAAACGGAAACCTCAGATATAGTATTTTACAGTGACCTCCCTCTTGACGGTGCCGACAGCCTTGACCTTTATATAAGTGAAAACGATCTTATACTGAAAGCAGTGGCTTTTGATAATAATTCAAACGAAAATGAAATCGAATTTATCCGTCAGATAAATGAAGAAAGCTCAGACGGCATATACCACTACAGAGCACCCCTTGACAAGAATTATTTAAATCTTTCAAAAGGACTTCTCATAAAAGAATCAGACAATACTGAAAAGTCGGGAAATATTGATATCAAGTCTCTCCTGATAAGCTTTGAGGATACCGAAACTCTCTTCTATGACACCTATAATCACTGGGCAAGAAAGAACATAAATTCCCTCTACAGAAGCGGTATTGTCGGCGGTGAGGAATTTGGCGGCAAGCTCCGTTTTGCACCGGACAGAACACTTAGCCGTGCGGAATTTGCAGTTATGATTTCAAGAAGTCTCGGATACAACACCGATGAGTATACAAACGAGCTTGAGTTTGCTGACAACGCAAAAATTCCTGCGTGGGCTGCGCCATTTATCCGTGCAGTCAGCGAAAACGGAATAATGAACGGTAAGCGTATTGATGAAAGCACTCTCAATTTTGACCCTGACGGCAAAATAACAAGGCAGGAAATTATGCAGGTTATCGGTAATATTATTAAAAAGCAACAGACCGAGGACCTTATCAGAGAGCTTGAAGAAATTGCCGAAGAAAAAGGTGAAGAAACCGGTAATGAAGAGAGCGTTATTGATGATATTGCAGATACACTTGCCATTGAAAGTGAACTTTCATCAGACTATGTAATGCCAAGCTTCAAAGATGCAGATCAGATTGCACTGTGGGCTCTTGAAAATGTACAATTAACCGTAGAGGCGGGAATTGTGGGAGGTTACTCCGACAACACCTTAAAGCCTGCTTTCAATGTAACAAGAGCTGAGGCGGCAACGATTATTCTCCGCACAATAAACTACTTTGACAATTAGATTTAGTATGAATCTGTATGTTTTCAGATGGAGGTAGACTATGAAATACATATTTGTAATAAATCCGGCTGCCGGAATTAAAGATTCCGAGGAATTTATCAAATCTGAAGTAAAAAAGGCTCAGGACCTGCTTTTTGAAAAAAATGGCGAGATATACGAGTGCAATTTTTATACAACAAAGTCAAAGGGTGATGCCACAGAATATGTAAAAGCATACCTTGAATGTCACAATGAAGACGTTTGCTTTGTTGCCTGCGGCGGCGACGGAACTCTTTATGAGGTTGTAAACGGTGCATCGGCTCACAGCAACGCCTATGTATCGGTGTATCCCTGCGGCAGCGGAAACGATTTTGTAAAGTATTATGGCGGTGCAAAGCCCTTTCTCGATATTACGGGCATTTTTGAGGGCAGTGTTTGCGATATTGACATAATGAAAGCGGGAAACAAGTATTCAATCAACATATGCAATTTCGGTTTTGACACTGCGGTTGTAAAAACTATGGAAAAGGTGCGCCGTTTCCCCGTACTTGGCGGTAACAATTCATATTACACGGGAATTGCCACTGCCCTGTTTACTGCTATGAAAAACAAATGCAAGGTATATGCTGACGGAGAGCTTTTAAATCCCGACGGCAAGATGCTTCTCTGCACTCTAGGCAACGGCTCGTATGTCGGCGGAAGCTTCAACTGTTCACCAAAAAGCGACAACACAGACGGACTTATGGAAGTTTGTCTTGTGTCCCCGATAAATCTGTTGCAATTTATAAAGCTTTTACCTCATTACACGGAAGGCACTCATCTTGATTCTTCCGAATTTGATGGAATTATGAAGTATGTCCGCGCAAAGGAAATAAGAATTGTGGCAGACGAGAAATTCCTTATTTCTCTTGACGGAGAGCTTGTAAATATACCTGAAGTTACTATTGAAAACATTAAAGCCGGACTTCACTTTATTGTTCCGCGCGACTCTATGATAACCCCGGCAAAGCACCCTGCCCTTGTTAAATAAGTCTTGACAAAAATATGTGTTTACTATATAATTGTCCTGTAAAATTTTTTTGGAGAATGAAATGAAACTTAATGTAAGAAAAATTCTTTCGGGTGAAGTAAACGAACTTGATATAAGCTATACGCTTGACAAATCGGTGCTTCCCGAATATGACGACGTTGAATACAAAGACAACATCAAGGTTGAGGGTACATTTACCAACAACGGCGGTCACATGCAGCTTTCCCTTTTATGCTCGCTCAAATATACCGCTACTTGTGCAAGATGCCTTAGTGATGTTGACGGCGTTTTCAATATTGATTTTTACAAAACCGTTTGCAACGAGGGCGATTTGCAGAATGAGGATGATGACGATTACGCAGAAATCCACGACGGTGAACTTGATGTTGATGAAGCTATAATTGAAAATGTTATAATCAACTTCCCTACCAAAATTGTTTGCAGTGAAGATTGCAAAGGCCTTTGCCCTAAGTGCGGAATAAACCTGAATACAGGCAGCTGCAGCTGCGTTACAAAGGAAATTGACCCGAGACTTGCACCGCTTCTTAAATTTTTTGACAACAACGATAGTGAAAAGTAATTTTTGAAGTCATTTTTTATTCTGTTTTAACAAATTTGCAGATTTTTAAAAAAAATTAAAGAAAATTTCGCTGAAACTATTGCAAAATCTGAAATTTTGTTGTATAATGATGTCAAGTATGCGTATTACTGTTAAGGAGGTATCGAGAAATGGCAGTACCGAAGAGAAAAGTCTCCCAGGCGAGACGCGATAAAAGACGCTCAAACGTATGGAAATTACCAATCCCGGGTATGACAAAGTGCCCTAACTGCGGTGAATATAATCTTTCACACAGAGTTTGCAAGGCTTGCGGATTCTACAAGGGTGAGGAAATCATCAAAAAAGAAGCATAATTTTTGGCAGAAGGACTTATGTCCTTCTGTTTTTTTATGCAAAAAAAAGACTCCAATCGGAGTCTTTGGATTTTGCTTGAGAACAACGTCGCTTACGCGCCCTGGGCACTGAGAAACATCGTCTTTATATGTCATTCTCGCGTTCTAAAAATTCCTTTAGCATTTTATTGCGGATCTTATCTCTTTCTTCCTCTTCTAAAGTAAGGAGAATGAAATCTTCACACATACCGAGACTGTTAATGCTTATTTCATCAAATATACAACCGTTATCCTCATCATTGTAAACACACATATTGTTTTCGCAGTACATAAATAATCCTCCCAAAAATAAAAAAAGTGCGCAGCCGAGGCTACGCACAAAAAATGCAAAGCACCGATTGCTGCGACACAATCATTTCAGCTACACAGATAAGGTATGCGAAATACGGGCTTGCATTTTTTACATAGTAAAAAATACAAACCTTATCTTTGTAGCACTATTATTCAATTGTGTCGCAAGTACATTATACCATAGCAGATTTAATTTGTAAAGATTTATTTCAATATTTTTCAAAAAAAGAGTATCAGGTTTCACTGATACTCCTTTTTGCTTATTCAACCTCTTCGCCCTTTGATATTTGTCGCTCTGCTCTCTTATAGAAATAACCGTTTTTAATTATTTCTGTGCCAATCTTCATATCTTCAAGAGACCACAGTTTTCCATCTTTATCTACGGCAACATTATCAAAGGAATGGAGTTTTTGGGCAGACAGCTTTTTAAGAAGTGCTGACTCCTCTTTTTCTATCTTCTCAAAATCCTTATCCTCAAGTGACATAAGTCTTTTAAACATATTGTCCATATAAGCCTCCGTCAGGTTGCAATTCCCGCGAACTGACTCTGATACAGTCTGTAATATGCACCCTCTCGTGCAAGTAATTCCTCGTGGTTTCCTGCTTCCGCTATTTTTCCGTCCTCAAGAACTATTATTTTATCTGCATCTCTTATAGTTGATAGACGGTGAGCAATTATGAGGTTTGTTCTGCCTCGCATAAGTGCTACCATAGCAGACTGAATATTCATTTCTGTCTGTGTATCAACGCTTGAGGTTGCCTCGTCAAGTATAAGAATCTTAGGGTCTGCAAGCACTGCTCTTGCAATAGACAAAAGCTGTCTCTGTCCCACTGAAAGGTTACTTCCCGCCCCTGCTAAAACTGTGTCATAGCCTTCGGGGAGTCGTTCGATAAACACATCAGCCTTTGCACATTTTGCCGCCTCTTTTACTTCGTCCATCGTTGCATCAAGTCTGCCGTACCTGATATTCTTATCAATTGTATCAGCAAAAAGCACTGTATCCTGCAAAACTATTGCAATTGCAGTACGAAGGTCATTTTTAGGAATATCGCATATATTTACGCCGTCAAGAAGTATTTCACCCGAATCTATTTCGTAGAACCGTGTAAGCAAATTAACAATCGTTGTTTTACCGCTTCCCGTTGCACCGACAATGGCAATTTTCTGACCGCCCTCAACCTCAAGATTGAAGTCATTCAGCACTTTCTCGCCTTTAACATACGAGAAGTTGATATTTTTAAAGGAAATGTTACCCTTTACATTTTCTACATCCAATTTGTTTTTGCCCTCGTCTATTTCGCTGTCGCTGTCAAGTATTTCAAATACACGCTCGGCACCTGCCATAGCCGTGAGAATTTGCGAATACTGGTTTGCTATTTCGTTTATCGGGCGTGTAAACTGCTTTGAATAACCGAGTACTGCCTGAATTGCACCAATCGTTAAAACATTTACTGCATTTGGATCCTGAACTGCAACAAGATAGCCGCCAACTGCCGCCAGGAGCAGATATGAGAAGTTACCGATTATGTTCATTACAGGTCCCATAATTGAGCCCCAGATATTTGCTTTTATAGAAACCTTGCGATAATCACGGGCTAAAACTTCGAAGCCCTCAATTGCACTCTTCTCTTTGCCGTAAGCCATTACTGTTTTATAGCCGGTTACCATTTCTTCAATATGACCGTTAAGTGCACCGAGAAGCTTTGATTGCTTTGAAAAATACTTTCTCATGTGCTTTACAAGGAGGTTTGAAGAAAATATTGTAAGCGGTATGGACACCATCGCCACAAGAGTTAAAACAGGGCTATACTTAAGCATCAGTATAAATGCACCGACAAGTGTGATTGCGCTTGAAAACAGTGATGCTATTGTCTGCGAAACGGTGTTTGAAATGTTTTCAACGTCATTTGTCATACGGCTCATAATATCGCCGTGCTTATGTGTATCGGTATATTTTATTGGCAGATACGATATTTTTGAAAACAACTCATTACGCATTGAATGTACTGTGCTCTGGGAAAGCTTTGATGCAAGTATTCCCTGAAGCATTGTTGTCAGCGATGCTATCAGATAAAGAACTCCCATTGTAACAAGAGTCTTTATAAGTGCTTCAAAATCAACGTGAAGCTTATGCGCTTCAGGATTTATTGTTATAGCATCAATTGCATTTGCCTGGAGTGTCGGTCCTGCAAGGTTTACTGCAGCTGTCACCACTACCATAAGCATTAATGCAAGCACCATATATTTGCTTTTACCGATATATTTTATGAGACGTCCTATTATTGCTTTGGCATTCTTAGGCTTTTCAGCGCCTACTCTGCCTGCCATCGGGCCACCTCTGCCTGGTCCGCCCGGGCCAGGACCGGGACCACCCGGTCGCATGTGTATTACGGGTGGGTTCTGATTCTTGTTTTCAGCCATTATTTTCCCCTCCCATCTTCTGCTGTGAGTCGTAGATTTCTCTGTATGCCTCACTTGTTTTCATAAGCTCATCGTGGGGAGCAAAGGCTGTAATTTTGCCGTTTTCAATTACGGCAATTCTATCTGCGTGCCTGATACTTGCTATTCTCTGAGCTATCATAATTATTGTTGTATCCTTCATATTATCGGCAAGTGCCTGTCTGAGTCTTGCCTCTGTTGCCAGGTCAAGGGCAGATGTACTGTCGTCAAATATGAGAATTTCGGGCTTTCGGAGCAACGCGCGGGCTATAGCAAGTCTCTGTTTCTGACCGCCCGAAAGAGATGCACCCTTTTCGGCAATCATTGTATTATAATCTTCATTGAAGCCACGAATGAAGTCGTCTGCCTGTGCGATTTTTGCCGCTTCGATTACTTCTTCATCACTTGCATCCTCTCTTCCCCAGCGTATGTTTTCGGCTACAGTTCCCGAAAACAGTTCGCTTTTCTGAAGTACAAATGCGATTTTATTACGCAGGCTATGAAGCTCATAATCCTTGACATTGACTTCGTCAACGAGAACCTCGCCCTCTGTAGCATCATAGAAACGGGTTATAAGGTTAACAAGTGATGTTTTTCCGCTTCCCGTCGCACCGATTATTGCCACAAATTCTCCAGGATTCACCTTCAGGTTTACACCGTCAAGAACAGGTCTGCCCTTTGTTCCGGGATAGCGGAAGCTTACATTTTTAAATTCAACGCTTCCCTCTTTTTGTTTTTCGCCTTTATTTTCTCCGTCAGAGATTACTGCATTACATTCGAGAACTTCCACAACTCTCTTTGAAGATGCCGCACCTCTTGAAATTGTCTGGAACATCATACTTACCATCATAAGCGACATAAGTATCTGAGTGATATATGTAATGGCACCCATAACCGCACCGGGCATCATTGCACCCTTGTCTACCTGGATACCGCCAATAAGAATAATGGCTATAACCGAGCCATTCATTATAAGCATCATTACGGGAGCAATCATCGCCATAATACGCTGTACTTTCAAATTGACGCTTTTAAGTTCTGTATTTGCACTGTTAAAGCGGTCTATTTCATATTCTTCCCTGCTGTACGCCTTTACAACTCTTGCTCCTGTTACATTTTCCTGTACAACGGAATTTACCTTGTCAAGCTTTGTCTGTACCTTTGAAAACAGGGGAGACGCCACCTTGAGCATTATAAATATAAGCACTAACTGCAAGGGCAATGATATAAGAAGCACACGCCCGAAGTTAACGTCCAGCGACAGACACATTGCGATACCGCCTATGAACATCATAGGAGCTCGCACAAACATTCTGAGCATCATTGCAACAAGATCCTGAATTATATTTATATCATTAGTGAGTCTTGTTACAAGCGAGCCTGTAGTAAATTTGTCAGTCTGCTCAAGAGAAAGTCCCATAACCTTTTTAAATACATCATTTCTCAGGTCATTACCGAATCTCTGTGCGGCATTTGAAGCAAACACTGCCGTACCAATGCCGAAAACGCCGCCAAGGACAGCGAGCATCAGCATAATCGAACCTATTTTTACAATGTAGCCAACGCCCATTCCGCCAAGAAGACCGTTATCAACGATTTTTGTCATTAGTTTTGGCAGCATCAGGTCCATTGCAACCTCTCCGATCATAAAGAGAGGGGCAAGTATTGCAAAAAGCCAGTAGGGTTTTAAATATTTTGCGAGTTTCATATTATTTCCTTTCTTCCATACTTTTACCTCTATAATTATAATATCTATAAGCTCTTAAGTCAACCATAATAAAAAAAATTCACACAACAATCAAATTCTGAAGCATTATTTCAGCAAAAAATATGCACCCGTAAAAGTGACTGGCTTTTTGGGTGCATATCATTGAGTTGCTATTTCCTTATTATTTCATTTTCGAGCAGGCTTTTTAAAAGTTCTCTTGCCATTGGTCGTATTTCCTCATAGGTCATATTATTACGCCTGCCTGCCGAGATAAACCCCTTTATTCCCGAGCAGATAAAGTCACACGCCATTGGAAGCGGAAAGCGGGGGTTAAGCCTGTCCTTATCCTTTTCTGCCTTTGCCCTGATACTGTCATCTATGATTTTAAAATACATATAATTGAGTGTCGGGCTGACGCTAGACTTTGTATGGCAGAAGAAATCGTAGTTCCCATAATAAATATTGAGAATAGAGTCAAGAACATTGATATAATCGCTTACGATATCCGCACCTTGATTATTCTCATTCTGAAGTCTGTGGTATTCATCAATGGCGATTTTACGCATATCCTCGAATATATCGTTTGCAAGTTCAGCCTTGTCGGAATAATGGGTATAAAAGGTTATTCTGCTCGTTTGTGCCGCTTCACACAGCTCTTTTATGGTTATTTCCTCAAAGCTTTTTTTGCTAAGCATTTTTATGAAAGTTTGCTTAATATTGTTTTTGGTTTTTATTATTCTCTTATCCATACCATTTTATTTAACATTTGTAATGTTATTTAAACACTTTCTTTGATTTGTTATTGCAAAAATGCGTGATTTTAGGTATAATTGTCTGTGTATAGTGATGTTTTATATTATTACTATATCACACTTTTGCAAAATTTGCAATAAGGTAATCACATATTTGTTTTGTAATGAAAGGAAGCTTATATGGGCAAGTATATAATCAGCACCTGCTCAACAGCAGATTTATCACGCGAACACCTTGACAGTCGTGATGTAAAATATATATATTTTCATTTTTCAATAGACGGCAAGGATTATTATGACGATTTCGGGAAATCCGTTCCCTTCGACGTTTTCTACAAGGCTATGGCGAATGGTGCCGATACAAAAACCTCTCAGGTTAATGTTGATGAATTTACAGAGTACTTTGATAAGTTTCTGAGTGAGGGATATGATATAATTCATATCTCCGTATCCTCGGGTCTTTCCGGCTCTTTCAATTCAGCAACAATTGCAAAAAATGACTTGCTTGAAAAATATCCCGACAGAAAAATTTATGTTGTTGACTCGCTTGGAGCATCGGGCGGTCAGGGTCTGCTTGTTGACAAGCTCTGCGACCTCAGAGATGCCGGTCTTACAATCGACGAATTATACGAATGGACTCACAAGCACAAGCTTGAGCTTCATCATTGGTTCTTCTCTACCGACCTTACTTTCTATGTTAAGGGCGGAAGAATCACAAAGGCTTCGGGTTGGTTTGGTACAATTCTTAAGATTTGTCCTCTCCTCAACGTAGATAAGATCGGAAAACTCGTTCCCCGTGAAAAAATCCGCACAAAGCCCAAGGTTATCAAGGCTATTGTTGAAAAGATGGAGCTTCACGCAAAAGACGGACTCGATTACAGCGACAAGTGCTTTATGACACACTCGCTCTGCTATGAGGATGCCCGTGCAGTTGCCGATATGATTGAAGCAAAGTTCAAGAGCCTTAAGGGCAAGGTTGTTATAAACTCAATCGGAACAACAATCGGAAGCCACTCGGGACCGGGTACGGTTGCTCTCTTCTTCTGGGGCGACAAGCGCGAGGACTGATAATTTAATAATTTTTCTTGGACACGGATTTTCCGTGTCCAAGAATTGCGTATGTACTATTTTCAGTATTTTGGAGATTATATGAATACTACCGATATTAAAGTAATTAATGCAGAAACTATGCGTCTTATGATAACTAATTCTGCATCTGCTATTGAAAACAACAGTGTTAAGCTCAACGACCTTAATGTCTTCCCTGTACCTGACGGTGACACAGGCAGCAATATGGCTCTTACCGTAAGTGCTGCAGCCCGTGAGCTTTCCGGTCTCAGAACAGAATCTGCCGGTAAGATTGCAGAAACTGCGGCAAAGGCTATGCTCAGAGGTGCCAGAGGTAACTCGGGCGTTATCACAAGTCTTTTGTTCAGAGGAATTTCAAACGAGCTTCGTGAGTTTGATAACTGTGATGCTGCCACACTTGCACGCGCACTCCAGTCAGGCGTTGCGGCTGCATACAATGCTGTTGCCAATCCTGCTGAGGGTACAATTCTTACAGTTGCAAGACTTGCAGCTGATGCTGCCGTAGAGTTTGAAAACTCAGGCTCTGTAAGCGTTGTTATTGACGAAGCGATAAAAGCCGCAAAAATTGCTCTTGAAAAGACTACAGATATGAACCCTGTGCTAAAGAAAGCAGGCGTGGTTGATGCAGGCGGATATGGCTGGGTTTTAATACTTGAGGCTATGAGAGATGCCATTTCAGGCATCGAAATTGAGGGAAGCACCGACTTCAGTGCAAGTACTGCACAGAGCGCTGACTTTTCAGACTTCAACACGGAGGACATAACCTTTGCTTATTGCACAGAGTTTATTGTTTCCCGTGAAGGTTCAAGAGATGTTGCTGATCTCAGAGAAAAACTTGAGGGTATGGGCGACAGTCTTGTTCTTGTTGATGATGATGAGATTATAAAAGTTCACGTTCATACAAATGACCCCGGTATGGTACTTCACTATGCTACACAATATGGTCAGTTTGTAAGTGTAAAAGTTGAAAATATGCGCCTCCAGCACTCAAGCAAGATTGATGAAGCTAATGAGGCTGATACTCAAATTGAAGAGTCCGCGGAGGAATTTGGTGTTGTTGCCGTTTCCCCCGGTGACGGTATCACTGAGGTTTTTAAAGAGCTTGGAGTCAGCGGATGTGTTCACGGCGGTCAGACAATGAATCCCTCTACCGAGGATATTTTAGCCGCTATTGAAAAGGTTGATGCTAAGAATGTATTTGTTCTCCCTAATAACAAGAACATAATACTTGCCGCAGAGCAAGCCCGCGAGCTTTCAAGCAAAAATGTTATAGTTATTCCCTCTCGTACAGTACCTCAGGGTATATGCGCTATGGGATTTTATGACACTGATTTAACCGTTGACGAAATTGCTGAAAACATGACTCGTGCTCTTGGCAATGTTACCACTATGCAGATTACAACGGCTGTCAGGGATTCTGATATTGACGGTCTCGGTATTGAAAAAGGTGACTTTATTGCTCTTTGCGAGGGTGAGCTTATGGCCGGCGGCAAAGACGAGTTCTCTCTGGCTCAGATGCTTGTTGATAAGATAAGCGAAACCGGGCGTGACATTATCACCATTTACTACGGTATCGATGTTACCGATGATGAAGCTGAAGAAATGGGTAAATTCTTTGAAAGTGCATTCGGTGAAGACAATGTAAGTCTTGTTCCCGGTATGCAGAGTGTTTACAGATACATTATTTCTGCTGAAGAATAATTTTATAAAAGCAAGGCAAATGCCTTGCTTTTTCTTTTTTCGATGCTTTTTTCTTTACAAAAGTCGGCTTTTGTGATATATTTATAATAAGAAAAAATAAAACCAAGGAGAACGAAATGGATATCAAGGATATTTTATCAAAGGTTGACCACACACTGCTTGGTCAGGCGGCAACATTTGATGATATTAAAGTTATAATTGATGATGCAATAAAATACGGCACCGCCTCTGTTTGTATTCCACCCTCATTTGTTAAAAGAGCGAGCGAATACGCCAAAGGCAAAACAAAAATCTGTACAGTTATCGGTTTCCCGAACGGCTACAACACCAAAGAAGTCAAGTGCTTTGAAACAAGAGATGCTATATCAAACGGTGCTGACGAAATTGATATGGTAATAAATATCGGTATGCTCAAAGAGCAGAAGTATGATGAGCTTCTTGATGAAATCTGCGAAATCAAGGCAGAATGCGGTGAAAAGGTATTAAAGGTTATTATCGAAACCTGCTTGCTTACAGATGAAGAAAAAACCAGGATGTGCCAAATTGTTTCAGAGTCCGGTGCTGATTACATAAAAACTTCCACCGGTTTTTCAAGCGGCGGCGCTACGCTTGAAGACATTATCCTCTTTAAAAACAATGTTGCACCCCACCTGAGAATCAAGGCGGCAGGCGGTATCTCATCGCTTAAGGATGCCGAGGACTTTATAAATGCGGGTGCCGAAAGACTTGGTACAAGCAGAATTGTCAAGCTTGTAAAAAATGAAAATTCAAGTGGATATTGATTATAAGGAGACTAATATGAAAAACTATCCGACTCCCCACATAAACGCAGCTCCCGAAGATTTTGCTAAAACGGTACTTATGCCGGGCGACCCCAAAAGAAGTGAGTTTATAGCAAAAAAATTCTTGTGTGAAGCAAAGCTTATAAACAATGTTCGTGGTATACAAGGGTACACAGGTAACTATAACGGTAAAAAAGTGAGTGTTATGGCAAGCGGTATGGGTATGCCCTCTATCGGTATTTACTCGTACGAGCTTTATAATTTCTTTGATGTTGATAACATAATAAGAGTAGGCTCTGCCGGTGCTATGAGCGAAAAAATAAAGCTTCGTGACATTGTTGTAGGTATGGGTGCCTGCACTGATTCTGCCTTTGCCGGTCAGTTTAATTTGCCCGGAAGTTTTGCACCTGTTTGCGACTATGGACTTTTAAGTCTTGCGGTAAATGAGCTTGAAATCAGGCAAAAGCCTTATCACGTCGGCAATATTTTATCTACCGACCGCTTTTACGGTGAGGGCGAAGCTGTGACCGATGCCTGGCGTAAAATGGGCGTCCTTGCTGTTGAAATGGAAGCTGCGGCTCTCTATATGAATGCGGCAAGAGCAAACAAGAATGCTCTTGCTATATGCACCATTTCAGATAATCTTATTACAAAAGATGAAATGTCAAGTGATGAACGCGAAACAGGCTTTTCTGATATGATTGAAATTGCACTTAATATTGCCACAAAGGCGGATGAGTCTAAATGAACAACAGACGAATATTTTTGATTGTACTTGACAGTCTCGGTATCGGTGAAGCACCCGATGCCGCTGATTTCGGGGACATCGGTACAAATACACTGAAAAGAATATCAGAGTCAGACAAGTTTAACATACCGAATTTATTATCTCTCGGACTTGGCAATATTGACTCTCAGGATTATCTTGGAAAAGCTTCCTCTCCGCTTGGTGCGTATGCGAGAATGTGCGAAGCATCAAAAGGCAAGGACACAACTATCGGTCACTGGGAAATTGCAGGAATTATTTCAGATACTCCCCTGCCGACATACCCTGACGGCTTTCCCGATGAAATTATAAAAGAGTTTGAAGAGAAAACAGGCAGGAAAGTGATATGCAACAAGCCCTATTCAGGGACTGAGGTTATAAAAGACTATGGGCGTGAGCACATTGAGTCAGGTGCGCTTATTGTTTACACCTCGGCTGACAGTGTATTCCAGATTGCCGCACACGAAGAAGTTGTTCCGCTTAAAGAGCTTTACAGATACTGTGAGATAGCAAGAACCATTCTTTGCACTCCCCATTCTGTTGGCAGAGTAATCGCAAGACCTTTTATCGGCGAACATCCACATTTCAAGCGCACAGCCAACCGTCACGACTATTCTCTTACTCCTCCGTCTGACACTATGCTCGATGCAATAAAAAACTCGGGCGGTGATGTTATTGCAGTCGGAAAAATCACCGACATTTTCGCAGGCAAGGGTGTCACTGAGTCGGTTTACACCAAATCAAACAATGACGGAATGAACAGGACTACCAAACTTTTATCCCGCGATTTTAAGGGCTTATGCTTTACAAATCTTGTTGATTTTGATATGGTTTACGGTCACAGAAACGATATTGATGGCTACGCTAATGCTCTGAGCGAGGCCGACGCACAAATCGGTGATTTTATAAGCAAAATGGGCGAAAATGATATTCTCATTATAACTGCCGACCACGGATGCGACCCGGGAGACACTAGTACTGACCACACCCGTGAATACACTCCTCTACTCATATATGGCACCTCAATAAAGTCTGCAAACCTTGGTACAAGAGCTACTTTTGCAGATATTGCCGCGACAATTTGTGAGATTCTTGATATTGAATACCCTTGTGCGGGCGAAAGTCTGTATAACAAAATTACAAAGGACTAACTATATGAATTTTTTGGACTTGATAAGAAAAAAGCGTTCGGGTGAAAGCCTGACAAATGATGAAATTGACTTTTTTGTAAGTGGCGTTACAGATAAATCTATTCCCGACTATCAGTTATCCGCCTTTCTTATGGCAGTTTGCTTTACGGGAATGAGTGCAAGTGAAACTGCGTATCTCACCGATGCTATGGCAAAATCGGGTGATATGCTTGATTTGTCAATGTTTGGCTCTCTATCTGCAGACAAGCACAGTACCGGTGGAGTCGGTGATAAAACTACGCTTATAGTTGCTCCTATTGCCGCAGCTCTGGGCTGCAAAATTGCAAAAATGTCTGGCAGAGCACTTGGTCACACCGGAGGTACCGTTGACAAACTTGAGTCGATCCCCGGATACAGAGTTGAACTCGCACCTGACGAATTCATCCGTCAGGTTGAAAATATAGGGATCGCAGTTGTTGGTCAGAGCGGTGCTTTAGCACCCGCCGACAAGTCTCTGTATGCTCTGAGAGACGTTACAGGCACTGTTGACTGCGCCCCTCTTATTGCTTCAAGCATTATGTCAAAGAAGCTTGCAGCAGGTTCTCACAATATTGTACTTGATGTTAAGGTTGGAAGCGGTGCTTTTATGACCGACTTCAAGTCGGCAAAAGAGCTTGCTGTAATGATGTGCGATATCGGCAACAAATGCGGCAGGAATGTCAGGGCAGTGCTTACAGATATGGATAAACCGCTGGGCTTTGCTATAGGCAACGTACTTGAAGTACGCGAGGCAATTGATGTGCTCTCAGGTAAAGGTCCTGACGATTTAAGACTTGTCTCAATAACCCTTGCAGGTATGCTTGTTGCTTCGGTAAAAGGTATAAGCGACAGTGAGGGTATAGAGCTTGCACGCGAAACTTTAGCTTCAGGCAAAGCATATGAAAAATTCATCAAGTGGATTGCCTGTCAGGGTGGTGACACCCGCCTTATAACTGCCCCTGCTCTGTTTGGAGAAGCACCAATATCTTATGAGGTAAAAGCCACAAGCGATGGATATATATATTCAATGGACACTGAGAAAATTGGACTTGCAAGTACCCGTCTTGGTGCAGGCAGAGAAAACAAGACCTCCGTTATTGATCCGCTTGCGGGAATTATGCTTAAAGCAAAGACAGGCGATTATGTACACAAGGGAGATTTGGTAGCAACACTTTATACTTCAAAATCGGAAACTATCGAAGACGCTTCAAAGCTCTTCTCTTCTGCAGTTAATATATCAAAAGATAAGCCTGTGACAAAAAAACTTATTCTTGATACTATTTAGTTTACAAAACAGTTCACCCCCGAAAGACAGTCTTTCGGGGGTGATTTTATTACTCTTTATTTACTTTGTCAAGTCCATAGTACATTGCTATTGCGGTATTCGGCCATGTATCCGGGTTATTGTTCAAATCATCGAAATAGACATACGGCACGAATCGGGACTCGGATTTTATTCCTTTGAGCGTTACCTCGCTCTCACCTTTCCTTTTAGCATCATTTATTACCTCTACCCTTTCATCTACCTTTGTTTTGATTTCAAGAGTATCGTTGTATGCAGTTTTAAAGTCCTCGGCATACACATAACCAAGAAGTGAAAATACAACACAGGACACTGCCGTAAATTTTTTGAAATCTACGCCCTCAAAGGCTGTATTTACTGCACTTACAATAGTAACTGTCAGTAAAACTGTCGGTCCGCTCCAGACTCTGAGTGGGAAATACGGAGAAAGTATCATCGAATAGACTGATGCGAGAGAGCCCACAAAGAATATTGCAGTCAAAAGTAAGCTTTTTACTCTTTTTCTTATAATTGCTATTATAACAAACACAAGAACAAGCGCAAGCAAAACAGTATGGTGTTTGAAGAAATCATCAGAAATATATAAAAACCTGTCAATCCAGACTTTTATATCTCCAAATCCGCCGTTTGCATCAAGTCTTGCTGACTGTCCGGGAGAGGTGAGCATCAGTAAAAATCCGCATATACTGCCAGTGTATCCCGATAATGTCCAAAGCGGGAATTTTTTTCTTTTATATGTTATTGCCGCAATTAACAGAGTGCTTATAACAAGAAGTGCCGCTGCAGTATTTTCATTTGTAAAGCCTGCAATTAAACCGAGCAGGAAGTACAGCGGACTCAGGATTATAAGTACCTGAACTGATATATTGCTTTTTCTGTGTATAGCTCTTGTGAGTGGAACAAGGTACAAAAGTATTATGAGTATTCCCCAAAGATAGTTGCAGGCTCCTGTTAGCCAGAGATAACTTTTGCCTATATGCGGAGTAAAAAACCAGACACTCAGAAATGCTGTCAAAAACAGTGTGGGAGAGGGTGTCTTTTTTCCTCTTGCGTGATACACAATAAGGTACAACAGCAGCAAAAATGCTATAGTATTAAAGGCGTTGAACACACTCTTGTCAAACATCAGAAAGGTCTGTGCAAGTGTATGCGTTACAGCCCTGCCGTTTACGACCTTATAGTGGTTTATCTGCGAGTCGATAACCTGTCTGAAGTTTTCAATTCTGAATTTGTTTTCTTTAACGGCAAA
The DNA here is from genome assembly GCA_045531795.1 of Eubacteriales bacterium. Lineage (GTDB taxonomy): Bacteria > Bacillota > Clostridia > Oscillospirales > CAG-272 > UBA4717. The sequence goes on from JAZSET010000032.1 coordinate 33,003, forward strand.
GGTATAGGAATATGAATAATCGTCACGGCAATAGGGAGTGTTGGTGTTAAGAATATAAAACTGCACACCTATTATTGCCACAAGCAAAATAAGAAGAATAACAGATGATACTCTCTTTGTTCTATTACCCATATTTACCTCCCTCTCTTAATGTGCAAGGACTGTGGCATTATGCCGCAGTCCTTTGTTTTATATTTCGTTATAGTGCTTTTCAGACTTCTTTTCGCAGTATATACATCTGAGTATTCCTGCCTTATCGTCTGTAAGTTTATATATGTGTCTGAGCTCCTGCTCACTTGATGTAATGCATCTCGGATTTGTGCACACAAGCTTGTCATAAACAAGCACCTCGCTCTTCTTTTCGGGGGCGGGAGCTGTTGACTTCACAAGTCCGAGGAATTTTAAAATAAGTGCCATACGGATATATTTTCCGTACTCAACCTGCTTGAAGTATGCAGCACGGGGGTCTTTATCTATGGCCGTGCTTATTTCGTTGACTCTCGGCAGCGGATGCATTATTGTAAGATCATTTTTGGCAGTTTCAAGCTTATCGGGAGTCAGGATATAGATATCCTTAAGTCTCTCGTATTCGTCTCTGTCTGCAAATCTTTCACCCTGTATTCTTGTCATATACAGAATATCAAGCTTGTCCATTATTGACACAAGGTCTGTGCATTCCGTGTAGCTGATGTTATTCTTTTCAAATACACCATACTTGACATAGTTTGGCACCTTGAGTTCTTCCGGTGAAATAAGTACAAAGTTAATATTTTCATATCTTGCAAGTGCAGTTATGAGAGAATGTACAGTTCTGCCGTACTTGAGGTCTCCGCAAAAGCCTACCGTCAGGTTGTCAAGTCTTCCCTTTTCGCGCTTTATAGTAAGTAAATCTGCAAGAGTCTGGGTGGGGTGGTCGTGACCGCCGTCACCTGCGTTGATTATCGGCACGTCTGCGTGCTTTGATGCCACATAAGGTGCTCCTGCAAGAGGATGGCGCATTGCAATTATATCAGCATAACAACCGACTGTTCTTGCTGTATCCGCAACACTTTCGCCCTTTGCGGTTGATGATGAATTCGCCTCGGAAAAACCAAGTACATTTCCGCCAAGCTCATACATAGCCGCCTCAAAACTGAGTCTTGTCCTTGTTGACGGTTCAAAAAACAGTGTTGCAAGTTTTTTGCCGTGACACATTTCGCTATATACCTTGGGATTATCAATTATATCACAGGCACGGTTTATAAGCTCATCAATTTCTTCTACGCTCAGATCGAGCGGATTCATAAGACTTCTCATAATTACGCCTTTATCCAGCTCTCATCGGAGGGATTATTTCTGAATGCTATAAGTCTCTTGACGTCATCAGGCTTAATATAGCCCTCTTCACTTGCAACTTCAGCGATTGTGTCGAAGTTTGTAAGTGATACATTCTTAACATCAGCATCTGCAAGTCTTTCAAGGCCTTTCTTCATACCGTAGGTGAAGATGCTTACGATACCGAGAACCTCGGCGCCTGCTTCTCTGAGTACATTTACAACCTCAATAACGCTTCCGCCTGTTGAAATAAGGTCTTCAACAACAACAACTTTCTGTCCCTTTTCAAGTCTGCCCTCGATCTGATTCTGTCTGCCGTGATCCTTTGCACCAGAGCGAACATATCCCATAGGCATACCGAGAATGTGTCCGCAGATTGCCGCGTGAGCAATACCTGCAGTAGATGTACCCATAAGTACCTCGCACTCGGGATAATTCTTCTTTATAAGCTCACAAAGACCGTTTTCTACATCGTTGCGTACTGCGGGTGCGGTTAGTGTGAGTCTGTTGTCACAATATACGGGGCTCTTGATTCCGCTTGCCCAGGTAAAGGGCTCATCGGGACGGAAGAACACCGCCTTGATTGATAATAAATCCTTTGCAATAAGCTTTTCCATAATTTTGTCTCCTTTATCCTACAAATTCGTTTACGCATCTCTTATATGCAGCCACTGGGTCATCTGCTGCTGTTATAGGTCTGCCTACCACTATGTAGTCAGAGCCGATTTTCTTAGCTTGGGCCGGTGTCATTACACGCTTCTGGTCACCGATATCGCCGTCTGCAAAGCGTACACCGGGTGTTACTGTAAGAAATTCCTTGCCGCAGGTGTCGTGAACCTTGCCTGCCTCAAGGGGTGAGCATACAACGCCGTCAAGTCCTGCATTTTTTGCGTTACTTGCATAGTGCATAACTACCTTGTCGATAGGCTCGTTTATAAGAAGGTCACGCTTCATTGTTTCCTCGTCTGTTGAGGTTAACTGTGTTACTGCAATAAGAAGCGGGCGACTGCCGTCTTCTCTTGTAAGTCCCTCGATTGCAGCCTCCATCATTCTTCCTGTACCTGCTGCGTGGAGGTTACACATATCTACATCAAGGCGAGATAAAACTGCCATTGACTTCTTTACTGTGTTGGGAATATCGTGAAGCTTTAAATCGAGGAATATTTTATGACCTCTCTTTTTAATTTCACGGACAATTGAGGGCCCCTCAGCATAATAAAGCTCCATACCGATTTTTACAAAAGGTTTTACATCGGTAAATTTATCAAGAAAACTAAACACCTGCTCTGCGCTGTTAAAGTCACAGGCAATAATTACGTCCTTTCCCATATCTGTATCCTTTCTTATCACGCAAGTCCGATTATTTCGGAAAGCGAATTTATTTTATATTTTTCCATAGCCGCAGGAAGTGACTCGATTATTTCCTTACAAGCAAAAGGGTTTATGAGGTTTGCCGCACCTACCTCAACGGCAGTTGCTCCTGCAAGCATCATTTCGATTACATTTTCAGCACTTGAAACGCCACCCATTCCCACAACGGGAATTTTAACGGCATTTGCTACCTGATATACCATTCTCACCGCTACCGGGAAAATGGCATCTCCCGAAAAGCCACCCATTTTATTTGCGATTACGGGCTTTTTGGTTTTAAGGTCTATTCTCATACCAAGAAGTGTGTTTATAAGGCTTATTCCGTCAGCACCCGCATCCTCGCACGCCTTCGCCACAGATACGATATCCGTAACATTAGGGGATAATTTCAGCAGTATAGGCTTTGTCGTCACATTTTTAACCGCTTTTGTCACTTCAGCTGCCGCCTCCGGTGAAGTACCGAAACTCATTCCGCCTCCGTGAACATTGGGACAGGACACGTTGATCTCGATCCATCCCACCTGTTCCTCACCGTCCAGCATAGACGCAGTCCGGGCGTATTCCTCCACGGAAAAGCCGGAGACGTTCGCCATAACCTTCTTGTTAAAGCATTTCTTCAGCTTGGGAAGCTCCTCGGAAATGACTTTTTCAACTCCCGGATTCTGAAGTCCCACAG
>JAZSET010000158.1:0-28445 GCA_045531795.1 Eubacteriales bacterium
GCTTGTTGACTCAAGCGGGTCAACGGCGGGATAAATACCCTGTGACGCGATGGTACGCGACAAAACGGTGGTTGCATCAAGATGCGCAAAGGTTGTCGCAGGCGCAGGGTCGGTAAGGTCGTCCGCAGGAACGTAAACTGCCTGAATAGAGGTAATTGAGCCTTTTTTAGTAGAAGTGATACGCTCTTGCAGCGTACCCATCTCGGTTGCAAGCCTCGGCTGATAGCCAACCGCTGACGGCATACGTCCGAGTAGTGCCGAAACCTCACTACCTGCCTGTGTAAATCTGAATATATTGTCAATAAACAGCAGCACGTCCTGATTTTCTTCGTCACGGAAGTATTCAGCCATTGTAAGTCCCGAAAGGCCTACTCTCATTCTCGCTCCGGGAGGCTCGTTCATCTGTCCGTACACAAGTGTCGTATTTGACAAAACTCCCGACTCTTTCATTTCATTATAAAGGTCATTACCCTCTCTTGTTCGCTCACCGACACCGGTAAACACAGAAAGTCCGCCGTGCTCCTTTGCTATATTGTTGATAAGCTCCATAATAAGAACTGTTTTACCAACACCGGCACCGCCGAAAAGACCTATCTTACCGCCCTTTGAATATGGACATATCAGGTCAATTACCTTGATACCCGTTTCAAGTATTTCGGTAGATGTTGAAAGCTCGCTGTATTCGGGAGCAGGACGGTGAATGTCCCATCTTTCAACATCCTCGGGAGCTTCTTTGTTATCAACAGGGTCACCAAGCACATTGAAAATTCTTCCGAGAGTCTTTCTTCCTACGGGAACGCTTATAGGCTTGCCCGTATTTATAACCTCAGTACCCCTTGTCAGTCCGTCGGTTGATGCCATAGCAATACATCTTACAATATTGTCGCCGATGTGCTGAGCGACCTCAACAGTCAGAGTTCTGTCTGTTATTTTCATAGTCAGAGCGTTATATATTGCAGGCAAATGCCCCTCATTAAAGGACACGTCTACAACAGGTCCCATTACCTGCACAACACTGCCTTTTGTTATATCTGACATAACTATCTCCTATAAGTTTTATTTGGAAGTGGCTTCAGTTTCCGCTTCCTGCTACAATTTCCGTGATTTCCTGGGTGATTGCACCCTGTCTTGCTCTGTTATATTCAAGCTTTAACTTGTCAATCATTTCGCCTGCATTCTTTCCCGCGTTGTCCATTGCAAATCGTCTTGCCACAACCTCACAGGCAAAGCTTTCTCTCGTTGCACCCACGATTTTGGAAGCCACATATTCTTCGATAAGTGCTTCAAGAATAGTTCTTTCATCAGGCTCAAAGATTATATCTGCTCTTGATTTCTTCTCTCCCTTTTCAAGAGGCAAAATCCAATCGATGACAGGCTCCTGTGTCATCATTGACACATACTTTGTTGAAACAATACCAACCTTTTCATATCTGCCCTCTTTAAATTCAGAGCAAACATTTACGGCAACCTCTATCGCCTTTGAATACGGGTATCCCTCGACTTCGTCAATGTCACTGCTGTATTTGTCGCAGGCTCTTTTGCCGATTGGTATGATTTTTTCTGCCCCTATCGGAGCTACAAGCTTGAATATGTTTGAGTTATAACCACCCGCAAGACCTCTGTCCCCGGCAATTACGACAAGGCAGATTTTACCGTTCTCGCCATTTTTCATATACTCGCTTTTCTCGCATGCCTTTGATGCCGAGAGCATAGCCACCGTATCGTCGATTGCAGAGAGATACTCTCGACTTTTGTTCATCGCAAGAGTCGCACCTCTGATTTTTGCCGAGGCAACAAGTCCCATTGCCTTTGTCAGGTGCAGAGTAGAGTCAACACTTTTAATCCGGTTTTTTAAACTTTTAGTATCAACGCTCATTTATTTCACTCCTTCATTTCCAGAAGGGCTTTTTTCAGCGTTTCAATATCGGAGTCTTCGCAGAAATTATCTTCAAATCTCTTTAACAAATCTGAATATTTGTGTTCGAGAAGATTATAAAGCTTTTCCTCGTATTCGGACACCTTATTTACCTCAACATCATTGAGATAACCGTTTACAACGGCATAAACTATTGCTATCTGGCATCCTGCACGTACGGGGGAATTTTTCTTCTGCTTCAGAACTTCAACTATTCTCTCACCGAGAGCAAGTCTCGCCTTTGTGTCAGCATCAAGGTCTGAACCGAACTGAGCAAATGCCTGAAGCTCACGGTACTGAGCATAAAGAAGCTTAAGCTCGCCCGATACCTTTTTCATAGCCTTGAGCTGAGCCGAACCGCCTACACGGCTGACCGAGATACCGGGGTTTATTGCCGGCATAATACCCGAATGGAACAGTTCCGTTTCAAGGAATATCTGTCCGTCGGTTATGGAAATAACATTTGTGGGAATATACGCCGAAACGTCGCCTGCCTGAGTCTCAATAAGCGGAAGTGCTGTTATTGAGCCTCCGCCGTATTCGGGAGCAACACACGCCGCACGCTCAAGAAGTCTTGAGTGCAGGTAGAATACATCACCCGGATATGCCTCACGGCCCGGAGGACGGCGGATAAGAAGCGAAAGTGCACGGTAAGCAACTGCGTGCTTTGAAAGGTCATCGTATATAATGAGGACATCTTTGCCCTGCTCTCTGAAATATTCCGCCATAGCGCAGCCCGCATAGGGTGCTACATACTGAAGCGGTGCGCTCTCAGATGCCGATGCTGATACAATTATGGAATATTCCATAGCACCTGCTCTTGTAAGCTCGTTTGCAAGCTGTACAACAGAGGTGTTTTTCTGACCGATAGAAACGTAAATACAGATTACGCCTTTTCCCTTTTGGTTAATTATTGTATCAACAGCGATAACACTCTTACCTGTCTGTCTGTCGCCTATAATAAGCTCTCGCTGACCGCGGCCGATAGGAATCATACTGTCGATAGCCTTGATTCCCGTCTGCAGAGGTGCGGATACGCTTTTTCTTTCAATAATACCGGGAGCCGGAGATTCAATCGGTCTCGTTTCCTTTGTGTCAATCGGTCCCTTGCCGTCTATAGGCTCACCGAGTGCGTTTACAACACGGCCTAAAAGCGCCTCTCCAACGGGCACTGATACAACCTTTCCCGTACGGCGTACAGCTGAGCCCTCGTGAATATCGTTTGTATCCGACAAAAGGGCAACCGATACCGTTTCGCTTTCAAGATTCTGAGCCATACCGAAGCTTCCGTCCTCAAATTCGAGAAGCTCACTTGCCATACAGGAGCGAAGTCCGTAAACTCTTGCGATACCGTCACCTACAAGAATTACACTTCCCGTTTCCTGCATTTCAATTTTTGACTCGTAATTTTTTATCTGTTCTTTGATAATCTGACTGATTTCATCAGGTCTTGTACTCATTTGCTTATCACATCCTTTATTTCTTTAAGATGTCTTTTAAGGCTTGCATCCATTATTTTACCGTCAAGTTCAATGGTAAGCCCTCCGATAATTGATTTGTCCACACAGTATTCTGTAACTACTCTGTGCCCGGTCTTTTTTTCAAGCTTCTTTGTAAGTGCAGCCTTTTGCTGTGCGTCAAGCTCCACGGCACTTCTGACAACTGCCTTAGATACCCTTTTCGACTCATCAAGCATAGCCTTGTATTCGCTGACGCAGTCTAAAAGCTCGTTTATATGCTTTCTTTCACAAAGAAGTTTTAAAAATGACACCACATCACGCGAAACAGAGCCGCCAAAGGTAGCTTCTATAACACCGAGTCTCTCCTCAAGAGGAATACCCGGAGATGAAAGAAGCTCTTCGTAACGTGGGTTTTCTTTCAATGCGTCTGTAAGCACATCAAGATCCTTGTCAAACGTGTCTGCCATACTCTTTTCTGCGGCAAGCATAAAAAGAGCCTGTGCATATTCTCTGCTTACACTACTCAATTTTCATCCCCTATTTTCTCAATAAATGAATCTATAAGGTCGTGGTGGTCATCTTCGTTAATTTCTCTTTCAAGAATACTCTTTGCAAGAAGAGTGGAAACTTCAACAATTTCCCGTTTAATTCCCTCTTCTGCCTTCTTCATTTCAAGCTGTGCCTCTGTTTCTGCCTGACGGACAATCATATCAGCCTGGTCTTTAGCCTTTGAAACAATAGCCTCGCCCTGAAGCTTTGCGCTTTCTCTGGCACTTTTTATCATTTCATCAGTTTCAGCCTTGACTGTACTTACCTTGTCATTCCAGTACTGCTTGTTTTCCTCGGCTTCTTTTTTTGCCATATCAGCGGCATTATACCGCTCGTCAAGCTCACTCTGACGTTTTGCAAGCATTTTGTTAACAGGACCGAAAAGAAACTTCTTTACAAGGAGATACAGAATAAGCAAATTCAGAAGAGAAATCAATATCGACCATATGTTGACAGAAATTACTCCTAATGATTGCATTTTGTTTTACTCTCCGAATTAACCGATTGTATTTACAAGAATGTTTACAAGCTGGTTTGGTGCAACAAATATAAGAAGAATAGCAATAACAAGCGCATAAAGACCTGTTGTTTCTGCAATAGCACAACCCATAAGCATTGTTGTTGTAACATCACCCTTTGATTCGGGCTGACGGCCTATTGCCTCGCACGCCTTTGCAACTGCGTTACCTTCACCGATACCGGGGCCGATACCTGCTATCATTGCCATACCTGCGCCAAGTGCGCAACATCCTAAAATAATACCGATTGCGAGTTCCATAATGAAATACCTCCGTTAAATTTTGCACTTCTGTGCTTTTTTTCTTTTTCTTTCGTTATATAACTCAAGAGGAAATCCTCCCGAAATATACAGCATTGTGAGCATTGCGAAGATATATGCCTGCAAACAACCGCTGAATATATCAAAATAAATGGACAGAATTGCGGGCAGACCCACTCTGAAATAAGGAAATTCTCCCAGAAATCCGGGAAGCCAACCAAGCACCATATTTGAAAGTCCCTGAAGCCCTGCCGCCAAAAGGACGGATATTACTGAGCCTGAAAGAACGTTGCCGTAATGACGGAATGCCATAGAAATAGGTGTTGCCACCTCGCTTATTATGTTAAGCGGAGCCATCAGCACAGGATTTGCAAAACTTTTTACATACTCAAGAGGTCCGCACTTCATTTTGTAGTAGGTTATGAGGATAAATACAAGCACTGCCCATCCGCCAACAATATTGATGTCCGAAGTAGGCGGATATAGTCCGAAGAGAGAAATAAGACTTGAAAAGCCCGAAAGTGCAAGCATTGCAACAATGAACGGTGCAAAGAAACGAAAATATTCACCCATATTTCCGACTACCATAGCTCTGCATTTTTCAACTATCATCTCTGCAAAATGATGTCTTTTAAGCCATATACCGTCTTTGATTCCGTGTGTCAGGTAAAGGCAGAGACCAGTCACTGATATAATCACCATAAGTGAATTTACCTGTGACTCTGTTATGAGCAGATTCTGTACAGGCATCGGAATCTCAAGAAATATCATAGCACCCGAAATAACAATACCCTCCGACAAGGGTGTCAGCAATATCTTCAAAATAATGCTGAAAAGTATCGGCAGAGCCATCATTATTATAAGAAGTGTGTCGACAATCTTAAAGCGTCTGTCAGAGCGCATCACTTTTCAACCACATCCTTTTTATCTTTTTCATCAAGGCCCTTAAACATCGGCCTGAGAGTAATTGCTATTCTCGGAAAGAAAAGTGGAATTATCACCGCAAGAGTGTTAAAGCAGTCAAGCACCACGCCGATTACAACAACCACAAAAAGCGCGAGTGTTCTTAAACTTTGGGAAAGTTTCATCATTTTCTTTGCATCAGCCTCGGCAAGAGTCACTGCCTTTTGCACACCAAGTCCCATAAAGAAGAAGTTGCCCACTGCAGCAAGATAGGAAAGCACATTTCCAAAAAGCACCGTACAATTCCATTTTCCGATTATGAGAAATACCGCCTGCATAAGCACACTTAATATAAGCGTTGCTGATGCAATATATCCCGTTTCTCTTTTTATTGTTTTATCCATTTTCATCGTAAAAGACTCCAGATAAATCCCATTTTCCAAAAATTACATATAATGTTTTAATTATATCACAATAAAAAACCATTTTCAACAGTTTTATATTAAGAATTATTGTAAATATTTATCTTACATTTGTTTACAAATTATCAAATCAGTTCTCCCCCATATACAACCGGAGTTTTTTTGAGGTACTCATCTGCTTTTTTTGAGTTTTTCTGCGACAGGGTAAAAAGTGACTCTGCCCTCTCGCTTATACTGTTAAAATGCTCAAAGTCCTCACCCATATTCTTTATCTTTGAAAGTTTTGATACTATCGGGATACGCGAAATTTTCTTTGCTTTTTTTAACAGTCTCTGACCCCTGGCATTTGCAGCAAGCACCCGTGTATAGGGTACATTTTTTCTGAAATCGTCTTCATAAACGCCGAGCATACAGGAAAGCAGTGCCCGTCTGATTCTCGCATTTGTATATTTTTTTGATGCGGCAAGGCTGAAAAACTCTTCAAGACTTGTTGCGTTCTTCGCTGAACTTACAAGCCGGTATTCAAGTCCCGGAGCAACCTCGGCATATTTTGTAAGCTCTTTCGGATCTGCAAGTCTGAAATGTGACAGCACCGCTTTTTCAAGTTCTGAAATATCTGCCGTGTCACCTGTTTTCTCATAGTATAGTTTTGCACAGTTTGCGGGTACATATTTGCTTATATTTTCACCGTTCTTAATCTTATCGCGCAAAAACGATGCACTTACATATGCTCCTTTTCCTTTTGTGTCGTTGTAGTCGTCTCCCTTGCGAAGTATAGTATGCACTTCAAGTTTTGAATCAAGCCTTTTTATCGCCTTTATATATTCAAGTGCAAGAATATTGTTTGATTTTGACTGTTCCTGTGCTCCCTCTTCCCCGAACAGACTTTTGTATGCTTCTTCTCTTAAATGCATATATCCGAGGGTGGGATTGTCTTTTTTTATTTCCGCTGTTTTTTCTTTAAGCTCTTTTGACGAGAGCTTTTCATAAATTTCAAAAAGCTTGTCGGCAGAGCCGCTCTCGCTTCCAAAGGAAAGAGTGTCGCATATACCTATAGCATCAGCGATATATACTCCTGCAAAAGCAAAATATTCTGCACTTCCGAATGAGTATGGACAGGGTAATTCAAGTACAAGATCTGCTCCTGCCATAAGTGCAGCCTCCGCACGGGTGTACTTGTCAAAAACAGCGGGCTCACCACGCTGGACAAAGCAGGATGACATAACAGCCACAACATAAGTGTCACTGCCAAACTCCTTTTTTATGCTGTCAATATGAAATTTGTGTCCCGAATGCAGGGGATTGTACTCACAAATAATAGCAACTGCTTTCATTTTTTGTATTTTTCTCCGTTTTTTTCTGTTTCCTCTTGAAATTTCCGAAAATAAGTAGTATAATTGTATTTAGTTTTTTGCCGTATGGCATATTTTACTATATTGTATCACAAATTATGTAAATTGTAAACACGGAGGATAAAAAAATGAATGTACTCGTAGTAAATGCGGGAAGCTCATCACTTAAGTACCAGCTTTTCGACACAACAAGCGAAAAGGTGCTTGCAAAGGGTAACTGTGAAAGAATCGGCGACGGCGGTCTTTTCACACATAAGCTCCCCCACAATCCCGACCTCAACGTAAAGTGCGAAATCGAAATGAAAAACCACGCTGAGGCAACAAAAATCGTTGTAAAGTATCTAACAGATCCCGTTCACGGCGTTATTAAGAGCATGGACGAAATCGAAGCAGTCGGTCACAGAATCGTGCACGGCGGCGCATTCTTAAAGGAAAGCGTACTCGTTGACGACGATGTTCTCGAAAAATTAGAGGGCTGCCGTGACCTCGCACCTCTCCACACTGCAGCTCACCTTATGGGTATTCACGGCTGTATGGAGGTTATGCCGAAAACTCCCCAGATCGTTGTTATGGATACTGCATTCCATTCAACAATGCCTGCTGAAGCTTATACATATCCGCTTCCCAAGGACCTTTGTGAAAAGTATCATATCCGCCGTTACGGCTTCCACGGTACATCTCACAGATATGTATCAGGTAAAATGGCTGAGCTTCTTGACAAGAGCGTTGAGGACACAAAAATCATCACCTGCCACATCGGTAACGGTTCATCTATCACAGCAGTTAAGGGCGGCAAGGTAATTGATACAAGTATGGGCTTTACTCCCCTTGACGGCTTTATGATGGGTACTCGTTGCGGTTCAATCGACCCCGCTATCGTTCCCTTCCTTATGGATAAGGAAAATATGTCACCTGATGAAATGAACAACTTTATGAATAAGAAGTGCGGATTCCTCGGAGTATCGGGAATTTCAGGCGACTGCCGTGAAATCGAAGACGGCTACTTCAAGAACGACCCCATCTGTGTTCACACATTCAAGCTTCTTGCATATCAGATTAAGAAATTCATCGGCTCATACACAGCCGCAATGAACGGTCTCGATGCAATCGTATTCACAGCAGGTATCGGTGAAAACACACCTGTAATCAGAGAGCTTGTCTGTGCTGATATGGACTTCTTCGGCATTAAGCTTGACAAGGCAAACAATGATGCTGCTCACCACCAGGATAACAGCGTACTCATTTCAAGTGCTGACTCCAAGGTTAAGGTATATGTAATTCCTACAAACGAAGAGCTCGTTATCGCAAAGGATACAGAAGCAATCGCAGCAAAACTCAAGTAATAAACAAAAGACGGCTGTCGGAGAAATTCTCCGACAGCCTTTTTTTATAAATCAGTCGTCACAATCGCAGTCATTTTCACGGCGCGCAAAGCAGTCACCGCAAAATGAAAGTAAACGGACAAGAAAAGCCACAACAGCACTCGCTATTATCGCTATCGTCTGACCAACGCCCGACAGGATAAGCAGTACACAAAGCACAGCTCCTACAAGCGGTGCAAGAGAATAAAGCCTCTTAAATACGAGTACCGGCCTTTCAAAAGCAAGCAGATCACGAAGCACACCGCCGCCCACACCGGTAACTATGCCGACAAGTACAAGCAAGAAAATGTTAGAGCCAAAGCCTGCATTAAATGCAGTCGCCACACCCGTAGCAGTAAATATGCCGAGTCCTATAGCGTCTGTTATAAGATAAATTCTCTCAAATACACAACGGTTGCACTGTACAACACGGCGAAGTATAATATACGCAAGTATTGCAGTTGCAAGGGCTACCGCCGCATATATCGGATTTAAAAACGCCAGTGGCGGAGTCAGACCAAGGATAATATCTCTTATAATACCTCCGGCAAGTCCCGCTGCAAGAGCAAGTACACTTACACCGAAAATGTCGAGCCTTTTTCTGAGCCCCAGCACCGCACCCGAAAGCGCAAGTGCAACTGTTGCTATAAGTTCAAGTATAAACAGTCCCATTTTGGAACGCTCCTTTTTATCAAATTAAGGATAATTCCAAGACCGCCATACTTAAGACTTACTTACCAAGCTCAACGCTCTTTTTGTAAGCCTCGCTGACCGCATTCATAAGGGAAGCTCTCACGCCACCCTTTTCAAGCTCGTGTACGCCAAGTATTGTTGTACCTCCGGGACTGCAAACCTCGTCCTTGAGTTTGCCCGGATGCTTTCCTGTTTCGCAGAGAAGCTTAGCCGTACCCGCAAAAGTGGTTGCAGCATACAAAAGTGCCTTGTCTCTCGGAAGACCGCACTCTACCCCGCCGTCTGCCATAGCTTCAATAAGCATACTTACAAACGCCGGGCCGCAGCCTGAAACTGCACTTGCTGCATCAATAAGCTTTTCGGGAATTTCATCAAGCACTCCCGCATTATTCATTGCCGCCCTGAAGTCCTCAAGCTCATCGGCTTCAACCTTACCGTTTGCACAGTAAAGCACAACACCGGCACCAACACTTACAGGGGTATTGGGCATTATCCTTATAACAGGATATTCATCTCCCGCAAGCTCTGTGATTTTTTCGCACTTAAGCCCTGCCGCCATTGTGATAAGCACAAATCTGTCGGTACGGGACTTAAGTATTTCCTTTATTGATGCAAGAGTATCCGCCATCATCTGTGGCTTAACGCCAAGGAAAATAAAGCGGCTCTCTTTAGCAATTCCCTCGGTTGTTTCTGCATTAACACCGTATGTATCAACAAGTCTGTCTACTTTTTCTTTAAAGAAGTCAGCGCATGCAATCTTTTCGGGAGAAACTCCGTGAGCTACCGCATCTGCAATCGCTCCTCCCATATTACCGCAACCGATAAAACCAAATTCGTATTTCATAATAACTCCAATCTTAATAGGCGAGTTTTTTTACATTATACATCACACCGCAACTTTTTTCAATAGTTTTTTATAATTATCTTGATGAAACGAGAATTATGTGCTATACTATACTCAATGAATGTTATCTGCAAAAAGGAGAAAAACGATGAAAAGAAAATATGTACCGGCACTAATACTTTCAACATTAATAGCGCTGATACCGCTATTTGTCGGACTCTTTTTATGGGACAAACTCCCCGCCGAGGTAGCAACCTCTTTTGGCTTTAACGGCGAGATCACCGGATACAGCAGCAAAACTTTTGCCGTGATTGGATTGCCTCTTATAATCATAATTGCAAACCTGATTTGCTATTTTGCAATACTTACAGATCCAAGACGTAATAATATCGGAAAAGTTGCAATAAATGCCGTGTTATGCATTGTGCCGATCTGCTCTTTATTCACCGGAGTTCTGATTTACAAGGACTATATCGGGCTTCAGATAAACGCAGGTACATGTGGCGCTGCTTTTGCGGGTATAGTGTTCTTTGTTATCGGCTTGGTTTTGCCAAAATGCAAACAAAACTATACAGTAGGTATAAGGTTGCCGTGGACACTAAACAGCGAAGAAAACTGGAATAAAACACATATTTTTGCAAGTAAACTGTGGGTATTCGGCGGTATTATTATGGCGGTGCTTGGCTTTTTGGGACTCGAAATTGTCACTTTTGCACTTATAGCAGTAATCATAACAGTTCCCGTAATATACTCCTATATCTATTACAGAAAAGAAAACCATAATAACTAAAAGCATCCGCGGTATATTCAAATCGCAGATGTTATGTTTCTGATAAAATTCAAAAAATATATTGACAAATACCGTGAGGTGTGATATAATACATCACATCATAAACGCAATGATGCGGAATAGTATGCAAACGACTTCACTATCAGAGAGGTGTCGGCTGGTGCGAGACGCCGGAAGATATTTGCAGAACTCACCGTGGAGCGGCTGACATGAAAATTACAAGTAGTGGCAGACGGGAACTCCCGTAACAGAGTTAAGATGTGTCAGCATCTAAGGTGCATCCTTTTGGGTGAAGAAGAGTGGTACCGCGGAAACAAGGATTTTAACGTTTTCGTCTCTTTAAGTCAACAAAGAGACGAAAACGTTTTTTTGTTGAAGAAACCTAATCTGTTATATTCTGTAAGGAGTTCTAAAAATGAAAAAAATCAACATTTCAGACATTACGCTCAAAAAACTTTGTGAGGAACGCGAAGTTACTCTGCTTTTCCGTGAAAAATCAGCTATTGCAAACTGTGCTGATGCAATTGGCGCAGATGCGGTCGAATTGCCCGGCGTAAAATCGGTTCGTGAGGATACAATTATCTATAAAACCATTGCTCAGAATGTAAGAAATGCTTCTCTTGCTATCCCTGTAGGATTTGACAGTGAGAGCGTAGCCTGTGCCTGGGAATGCATCAAGGATGCAAAAAATCCCCGTCTCCAGGTTGAACTTCCCGTATCCACAATTCAGATGGAATATACATATCATATAAAGCAGTCCTCAATGCTTGAAAAAATAGCAGAGCTTATAAAAGCTGCAAAGGCATTCTGCAGTGATGTTGAATTTTCGGCACTTGATGCAACAAGAGCAGACGAAAACTTCCTCATTTCGGCAGTAAAACAAGCCGAAGAGTGTGGTGCTTGTATGGTTACGGTATGCGATGATGCCGGTGTCTCCACTCCTGATGATATTTCAGCACTTGTTGCAAAAATCAAAGGCGCTGTAAGCATTCCCGTTTATGTTCAGGTATCCGACCGTATCAATATGGCGGTAGCCTCTGCTATCTCTGCAATTGCAAAAGGTGCCGACGGACTCAAGTGTGCTATGGTTGGCAAGAATGTTCTTCTGGCCGGTGAAATCTGTGATACAATAAACACCTGCTCTGCCCGTATTGATGCAGAAATCAAACTTGACAATACAAAAATTCACGCAAGTATTGACGATATGACAGCTCATATAAGTCACGACAGTTATGAAACAGAAGCATCGGTAAGTGAAAAGAAAAAAATCCTGCTCGACTCGGATTCCACACTTGCCCAGGTTGCCAAGGCGGCTGCAGTACTCGGTTACGAGCTTTCGGATTCAGATGTCGGAAATGTATATAAGGCACTCAAGCAGGTATGCGATAAAAAGGGTTCTGTAGGCTCAAAGGAATTTGAAGCACTTATTGCAAGCTCAGCTATGCAGGCGCCCTCAACATATCATTTTGAAAATTACACAACAACCAGCAGTAATGCTTCAAGCTCTATGTCACAGGTTACGCTCAAGCGTAATGACGAAATCATCTGCGGTGTAAGCAACGGTGACGGTCCTATCGACTCGGCATTCCGTGCAATCGAGCAGTGCGTCGGTCACCACTACGAGCTTGATGCTTTTAAGGTTGAGTCTGTTACAGAGGGAAAAGAAGCTCTCGGCTCTGCACTTGTCAGACTTCGCAACAACGGCAAATTATATTCCGGCAACGGCACATCCACCGATATTGTTGCAGCAAGTATCAGAGCATATATCAACGCACTGAACAAAATCGTATTCGAGGAGGCATAATATGAAAATCGTTTTTTCGACTAAAAATGTGAGTCGGACATCTTTCCTCGATACCTGCCGCTTTGCTTATGATTACGGCTTTGAGGGATTTGAAATATACGATGCAATAAAGGAGAGAAGCGAGCATCACGACAGCATTTTAAGGCGTGAGCGCATTGCTGACTCGAAGAGAAAACTTGTCAACAGAAATCTTGCCGTTTCTGCTCTCCGTATGCCCGCACCTGTTGAAAGTGATGAAACAACAGCCGATCTTTTAGAAAAATATGTAGATATGGCATCTGCCTCCGGTATTGATAACATAATTATCAGAGAAGAAGAGAATGTTCCGTTTGATGTGCTTGACAAAAAGTTATCTGCCGCAATTAAGCGCGCTGAAGCTGCAGATGTGAATATTCTTTTTGAAACGGTCGGTTATCTTTCAAATACCGAAAATGTCCTCGGAATATTCAACCACTTTGCTTCAAGTGCTTTAGGCGCATCCTGGAATGTCCGCGGAACATATTTCGGTGCAAAAGAGAGTGCCGAAGCCACAATCAAAAATCTTGGTGCATACATCAAGTATGTGCGCCTTGGCGATATGAAAGGCGAAAAAACCGTTCTTATAGGCGAGGGAGATCTCGAGGTTGAAAAGCTTTTAAACGCTCTTTCTTCACTTAATTATGAGGGCTTTATCTGTGCAGCGTGGAATGAAGAAATCAGTGATGCCGATATTGTTCTGACTCACTTCACAAATTATATTTCTGCTCTCAACCGCGAGAAAAAAAACTTTGACCGCGCTTATTATAACCGTACAAAAACCGGTACTTTTGTCTGGAAAAAGTACGACATTATAGAGGCAACATTCTCCGATGTCCTTGACACTATGGCAGAAACATACCCTGACCAGTATGCGTTCAAATATCCGACTCTTGACTACACGAGAACATATGAACAGTTCCGTCGTGATGTTGACGAATGTGCCGCAGCTCTTATCTCACTCGGCGTAAAAGCGGGTGATCACGTTGCAGTCTGGGCAACCAATGTTCCTCAGTGGTTCGTTACTTTCTGGGCAACAACGAAAATCGGCGCTGTTCTCGTTACAGTAAATACTGCATATAAGATTCACGAAATAGAATATCTGCTCAGGCAGTCTGATACCCATACTCTCGTTATGATTGAGTATTGCAAGGATATCAATTATAAGGAAATAATCAAAGAGCTTTGTCCCGAGCTTTCAAATCTCGAACCCGGCAAGCCCTTATATTCCAAAAATCTCCCTTTTCTTCGTAATATAGTTACAGTAGGCTTCAATATGGACGGTTGCCTTACCTGGGAACAGATGCTTTCACGCTCATCTCTCGTTCCAAGGGAGGAAGTCCGCAGACGCGCTGCTCTTGTAAAGCCTGATGATGTATGTAATATGCAGTACACATCCGGTACAACGGGCTTCCCCAAGGGCGTTATGCTTACTCACAGAAATATTGTAAATAACGGCAAGACGATAGGCGACAGAATGGATCTGTCAACTGCCGACCGTATGATGATACAGGTACCTATGTTCCACTGTTTCGGAATGGTGCTTTCGATGACCTCTATGATGACTCACGGCGGCACTCTTTGTCCTATCCCCTACTTCTCTCCAAAATCTTCCCTTGCCTGCGTAAACGATGAACGCATTACCTGCTTCAACGGCGTTCCCACAATGTTTATTGCAATGTTCAGCCACCCCGATTTTGCAAAAACCGATTTCTCATATATGAGAACGGGTATTATGGCAGGTGCGAACTGTCCTGCAGACCTTATGCGCCGTGCGTCAGTTGAAATGAATATGAGGGAAATAATATCGGTTTACGGTCAGACAGAAGCAGCTCCCGGTTGCACAATGGGCGAGGTTAATGAAGATCTTGACCACCGTGTGGAAACTGTCGGAAGTGCGTTCCCCGGTGTTGAATGTAAAATAATCGATCCCGAAACAGGAGACGAGCTTCCCGACGGCGAAAGCGGAGAGTTTGTTGCGCGCGGATTCAATATTATGAAAGGTTATTACAAAATGCCTGAAGCTACAGCACAGGCAATTGACGCTGAGGGCTGGCTCCATTCGGGCGATATCTGTATGAGAACTCCCGACGGTTATTATAAGGTAACAGGCCGACTCAAGGATATGATTATCCGCGGCGGTGAAAACCTTTATCCCCGTGAAATTGAAGAATTCTATCTCACCAATCCCAAAATCCGTGATGTGCAGGTTGTTGGTGTTCCCGATGAAAAGTACGGTGAAGAATGCTGTGCCTGGATTATTCTCAACAAGGGTGAAAGTTCAGATGAAAATGAGATGAGGGAATTCGGTAATGCATCAATTGCAAGACACAAGGTACCGAAATACTTCTTGTTCGTAAACGAATTTCCGATGAACGCCGCCGGCAAGATTCTGAAGTACAAAATGCGTGATGAATCTGCTGAAAAGTTGGGACTGAAAAAATAATCCGAGCTTATACGAAAGGCAAAAGCAAATGGAAAATTACAGAATAATTGATGCGCACTGCCATATTTATCCCGATAAGATTGCGCAAAAAGCTTCTGACAGTACAGGAACATTTTACAACATTCCCTCTCTTTTGGACGGTAAAATATCCACACTGCTCGAGCACGGAGAAAAAGCAGGCTTCACACATTTTATAGTTCAGTCGGTTGCTACAACTCCGAAACAGGTTTCAAGCATCAACAACTTTATCGCAGCCTCTGTTGCAGAAAGCGGCGGCAAATTCACAGGTCTCGGTACACTGCATCCCGACAGCACTGATGTTGAATCTGATGTAAATGAAATAATAAGTCTTGGACTAAAGGGTGTAAAACTCCACCCGGATATACAGCAGTTTAAAATTGATGACTACCGTATGCTCAGAATATATGAGCTTTGCGAGGGAAAACTCCCGATTCTTATTCATACCGGAGACAACCGGTACGATTATTCTAACCCGAACCGGATGATACCCATACTTGAAATCTATAAGGATTTAACTGTCATCGGTGCTCATTTCGGCGGTTGGTCAATCTGGGAAGAGGCAACAGAAAAAATGTGCAAATATAAAAACTTCTTCGTGGACTGCTCATCTTCTCTGTATGCACTTACACCCGAAAAGGCTAAAGAGCTTATAATGGCGTACGGAACAAAACGCGTGTTGTTCGGCACAGACTATCCAATGTGGAAGCCTGAAGAAGAGCTTGAAAAGTTTATGCAAATCGACCTTACAAAAGAAGAACGGGAGGATATTCTTTACAACAACGTAGCGAAGCTGTTCAATATAATGTAAAATCTCAAAACGGTGTGCCTGAGTACACCGTTTTAATTATGAACTGTAATCAGCGCGGCGATGTTATCGATGATTTCGATAATCGGTATCAAAACCATTCGTTTGACTAATACTATATTGTGTTGTATAATAGGGGCAGAACAAAAAAGTCGTCACAAATAGTTGACTGTTCAGAAGCTATGTAAAAATTACAGCTTTATTTTTAAAAAGGAGACTTTATCATTATGAAAAAAATTATTTCTCTTATCTTAGCCCTTGTACTTTGCGCAGGCAGCTGTTTAGCTTTCAGTGCTTGCTCATCAGACAACGCCGATGGAAAAATTGAAATCGGTATCGTACAGCTTGTTGAACACCCTGCACTTGATGCCGCTACAGAAGGCTTCAAGCAGGCAATCACAGACGAGCTTGGTGCAGATGCGGTAGAATTTGACTTCCAGAATGCACAGAACGATTCAAATACCTGCTCTACTATAGTTAACCAGTTTGTATCAAATAATGTTGACCTTATTATGGCAAACGCTACTCCCGCACTTCAGGCAGCTTCAGCTGCAACAGCTGATATTCCGATTCTCGGTACATCTGTTACAGAATACGGTGTAGCACTTGAGCTTGATGATTTTAACGGCACAGTCGGCGGCAACATTTCAGGTACATCCGACCTTGCGCCTCTTGACAAGCAGGCTGAAATGATTACTGAATGGGTACCGGACGCAAAAGCAGTAGGTCTTCTCTACTGCTCAAAGGAAGCAAACAGCCAGTACCAGGTTGATGTTGTAAAGAAAGCGCTCGAGGATAAGGGACTTACAGCAACTCTCTATCCGTTCACAGATTCCAATGACCTTGCTCAGATCTGTACAACAGCTGCTAACAACTGTGATGTAATCTATGTTCCTACAGATAACACAGTTGCAGAAAACACAGGTATCATTGATAACATCTGCGAACCCAAGAAAATTCCCGTAATTGCAGGTGAAGAAGGTATCTGCACAGGATGCGGTATCGCAACTCTTTCAATAAGCTACTATGACCTCGGTTATACTACCGGTAAGATGGCAGTTAAGATTTTAAGAGACGGTGCAGATATTTCAACAATGCCTATCGAATATGCTGAAAAGCAGACACCCAAGTACAACAATCAGAACTGCGAAGCGTTGGGAATCACTCCTCTCGATGGCTACACAGCAATTGAAGAAAACTGATTAAAGCAATTATTCTCAGCCGGAGAAGCTATTGTCTCTCCGGCTGTTTGCTGATTTTTAATATACAGGTGGATTATAATGGAAATTTTGGAACAATTATTAGGCGCCCTTCCGGGTTCCGTATCACAGGGACTTATATGGGGCATAATGGCAATAGGCGTATATATAACATACCGCATACTTGATGTTGCTGACCTTACAGTAGACGGCTCTTTTGCAACAGGCGGTGCGGTAGCTGTTGTACTGATTCTTAATGGCTGCAATCTTTGGCTTGCTATGCTTGCGGCATTTGTAGCGGGACTTTTAGCCGGCGCTGTTACCGGACTTTTGCATACATTTATGGGAATACCGCCGATTCTTGCAGGTATTCTCACTCAGCTTTCACTCTATTCAATCAATCTGAAAGTCATGGGCAGAGCCAATCAGTCAATCAATGTAAACAAAACAGAGCTACTTATTTCTCTGCGCTGGGTAAAAGAGTTTGCATTCCATAACCCTATTATTACTGTAGGTGTTGCTGTGCTTGTATTAATTGCGATTCTTTATTGGTTCTTCGGAACTGAAATGGGATGTGCTCTCAGAGCAACAGGTATAAATCAGAATATGAGCCGTGCTCAGGGAATCAACACAAGCTTCAACAAAGTGCTCGGAATTATGATTTCCAACGGACTTGTTGCGTTTTCGGGTGCATTCCTTGCACAGTATCAGGGCTTTGCAGATATAAAAATGGGTCAGGGTGCTATCGTTATCGGTCTTGCCGCCGTTATTATCGGTGAAGCACTGTTCGGTAAGATTTTCAAGAATTTTGCCCTGAGACTTCTTTCCGTAGGCTTTGGTTCGATTATCTACTATATAGTTATCCAGGCAGTTATCACACTCGGCTTTGATGCAAATCTTATGAAATTACTCTCGGCAGCTATCGTTGCAGTATTCCTCGCAATTCCCTATTGGAAGAGACTGCATACAGAAAAACATATGAGAAAAGTTAAAGGGGGAAAAGAAAATGCTTGACATAGTAAATGTAGAAAAAACTTTCAACCCCGGAACTATCAACGAAAAAAAGGCATTAAACGGCATAAATCTTCATCTTGACGACGGAGATTTTGTAACTGTTATCGGCGGAAACGGCGCCGGCAAATCAACAATGCTCAATATGGTTGCCGGAGTTTATCCGGTTGACTGCGGAAATATAATCGTTGATGGAATTGATGTCACAAGACTCCCCGAATATAAACGCGCAAAGTATCTGGGACGGGTATTCCAGGACCCAATGACAGGCACTGCAGCTGATATGCAGATTGAAGAAAATCTTGCTCTCGCTGCCCGCAGAGGTCTAAAAAGAACACTTCGTGCAGGAATAAGTGCAAAAGAAAGGAAAGAATACAAGGAGCTCCTTAAAATTCTTGGACTTGGACTTGAAGAAAGACTCACTGCAAAAGTAGGGCTACTTTCAGGCGGTCAGCGACAGGCACTTACGCTTCTTATGGCAACGCTTAAAAAGCCGAAGCTTCTCTTGCTTGATGAGCATACCGCAGCACTTGACCCAAAAACTGCAAAAAAAGTTCTTGACATAACAGAAGAAATCGTTGCCAAAGACAATCTTATGACAATTATGATAACGCACAATATGGCGGATGCAATAAGAGTCGGAAACAGACTTATTATGATGCACGAAGGAAGAATTGTGGTTGATGTCAAGGGAGAGGAAAAGAAGAAACTCACTATAGAACAGCTTCTTCAGATGTTTGAAGCATCAAGCGGCAGCCAGTTTACAAGCGACAAGGTTATGCTGTCAAAATAGCATAAACAAAAATTGACAAAAACAGAAAAAATTAAAAAAAGGTATTGACAAGCAGATTTTTGTGTGCTATAATTGCTACAAATTTGAATATCACAAAAACGACTATGATGAAGACGGTCGGAATTTAAGGCTGTACAGAGAGTTGCCGGGCGGTGCGAGGCAATGGTTGAAGATTCCAATGACTTATCACTTCTGAGTCGGAGGACCGAAAGCGAAAGCAAGTAGACTCCTTCCGTAATGCTGCGTAAAGGCAAAGGGCTTTATATGAGTCCGGAAAGTGACGGAAATTGTTTTCCGTAATTTGAGTGGTACCGCGGGTTAACAAACTCGTCTCAAAAGAAATCTTTTGAGACGAGTTATTTTGTTTTATTCAGATTTGTAATCGTCAAAATTATTGTCAGGATCGAAAGGAAACAAAACAATGGATTACAGTTTGAAAGAAGTAGCAGGCAGAATAAAAGATCTGCGCGAAGCAAAGGGATATACACAGGCAGAGCTTGCAAAGCTTACCGGTGTTTCCACTGAAGATTATGAGGTTCTTGAAAAAGGTGAAACCGACTTCAGCTTTACATTTATTTACAAGTGTGCAAAGGCGTGTGGTGTTGAAGTGGTTGATCTTCTTGAAGGAACAAGCACAACACTCAGTTCTTTCTCTATCACAAGAAAGGGCGAGGGACTTAAAATCGTAAAGCAGCACGGCGTTGTTTATAACAATCTTGCTCCTAAATTCAAGGATAAGCTGGCTGAACCGTTCCTCGTTAAGTTCCCCTATCTTCCCGAAGAACAGAATGTCCCGATGAAGCTTAATTCTCACAACGGTCAGGAATTTGACGTTATCGTAAAGGGTTCGCTCAAAGTTCAGGTCGGAAGTCATGTTGATATTCTTAATGAAGGAGACTCGATATTCTATAACAGCCTGATTCCCCACGGTATGATTGCTGTAAGCGAGGGCGGATGTGAATTTCACGCCGTTGTTCTCAATCCTCAGGACGGTCAGGTAAGTGAGGAATACCCTGAGGCACCTTACGTTGTATCCAAAACTCCCGAAAAGGTGGCTGAAACCGCAGCAACTGTTGCCGATAACTTTATAGAGTCATTCTATGACGAAAACGGCGTATTCAACGGTATCAAGTTCAAAAATGAAGATAAATTCAATTTTGCATTCGACTGTGTCGACGCTATAGCCGAAAAGAATCCCGATAAGCTTGCAATGATGTGGGTAGCAAATGACAAGTCTGACAGACGCTTTACTTTCAGCGATATGAAGAAGTATTCTGCAAAAACTGCAAACTACTTTGAATCGCTCGGTATCAAAAAGGGCGATACAGTAATGCTCGTATTAAAGAGACATTATCAGTTCTGGTTCTGTATGCTTGCACTTCATAAAATCGGTGCTATCGCAATACCTGCAACAAATCAGCTTGTTGAACACGATTTTTCATACAGATATAAAGCCGCAAAGGTAAAAGCGATTGTATGTACCGCAGACGGTGATGTATCAAACGAGGCTGAAAAAGCAGCTGCAGAATTTCCCGGAATAGTTAAAATTCTGGTTGGCGGCAATAAAGAGGGTTGGAACGACTTCAATGTTGAAATGGAACGCTTCAGCACTCACTACTACCGCACAGAAAACACTCCTTGCGGAAGTGACCCGATGCTTATGCTCTTCACTTCAGGTACAACAGGATACCCACGTATCGCAACTCATTCATATAAATATGCTTTAGGACATTATCCTACAGCAAAGCACTGGCACAATGTAAATCCCGACGGACTCCACTTTACAATCTCCGATACCGGTTGGGGTAAGGCACTCTGGGGTAAGCTCTACGGCCAGTGGCTCTGTGAAGCGGGCGTATTCACATACGACTTTGACCGCTTCCACTCAGAAGACATCCTGCCGATGTTTGCAAAATATCATATTACAACATTCTGTGCACCGCCTACAATGTACCGCTTCTTCATAAAGGAAGACCTGTCAAAGTATGACCTTTCTTCTATCGAATATGCAACAACCGCGGGCGAAGCACTTAACCCCGAAGTATTCAATCAGTTCAAAAAGGCAACAGGCCTTACAATTATGGAAGGCTTCGGTCAGACAGAAACCACACTTTCAATCGCAAACTTTGTGGGCTCTACACCGAAAATCGGTTCAATGGGCAGACCGAGTCCTTTGTATGATGTTGTTATTCTTGATCCCGACGGCAACGAATGTAATACCGGTGATACGGGTGAAATCTGTATCCGTGTCAATGATAAAGCCCCCTGCGGACTCTTTATCGGCTACTATTTGGACGAAGAAAAGACAAATGAAGTATGGCACGACGGATATTATCATACCGGCGACCAGGCAACAATGGACGAGGACGGATATCTCTGGTATGTAGGTAGAATTGACGATGTAATCAAGTCCTCCGGCTACCGTATCGGCCCGTTCGAAATCGAAAGTGTAATCATGGAGCTCCCCTATGTTTTAGAGTGCGCAATCACTCCTGTTCCCGATGAAGTTCGCGGACAGATAGTCAAGGCTACAGTAGTACTCGTAAAAGGAACAGAGGGCACTGATGAGCTAAAAAAAGAAATTCAGGAATATGTAAAGGCTCATACTGCACCTTACAAATATCCGAGAATCGTTGAATTTGTAAGCGAACTTCCCAAGACCATAAGCGGTAAGGTAAGACGAGTTGAAATCCGCAAAAATGACCTTGAAAAGATGAGCAAGTAACATAATTATAGTTTTTAGTTTCAAAGCAATAAAAAGGGTGTATCTCAAACCGGGATGCACCCTTTTGTCAATTTGTAAATTCAATAACATTCTGCACTCAAGCTCAAGTCTCATTACACAAAAAATTTCAAAAGTTCAGAAAAATCTATTGACTTTTGTACTGCAGTATGCTAAAATACATAACAGTATAGTGGTTTTATTGCTGTACTTTCAAATGCGATGAGCAGAAACAAGTAGGCATGGGAAGAGCTTTAAGAGAGTTGCCGGTTGGTGCGAGGCAAAGGCGATGACCTTGACGAATTCATTCTGTTAGCGGTGCGCTGAACAAGAGAAATCTTAATTAGGATGCAACGGGTGTTCCCGTCATAGAACTATGGTATGTTTGTACCTGATAAGGTCGCTGTCGTGAG
Organism: Eubacteriales bacterium; assembly: GCA_045531795.1. Classification (GTDB taxonomy): domain Bacteria; phylum Bacillota; class Clostridia; order Oscillospirales; family CAG-272; genus UBA4717. Next base: position 22,297 of record JAZSET010000158.1, read on the forward strand.
ACAGTGGCGAACTGAGGTGGTACCACGGAAATCAGATTTTCGTCCTCTGTATTCTTTATCGGAATGCAGAGGATTTTTTGTTTGTCTTTATCGCATTCCAACAACTCATACCCAAAAGCCGGACGAAGTTCGGCAAAAACGGAAAGGATAATTATAATGGCACAGAATTACTACCAGAAAGAAATTGAAACCATGCCGCTTGAAGAAATGAAAAAGCTTCAGTCAGAAAAGCTTGTCAAGCAGGTAAAGCACGTTTACGATAATGTCCCCTACTACAAGAAGCTGATGGATGAAAAAGGCGTAAAGCCCGAAGATATTCACGGTATCGAAGATTTACACAAGCTCCCGTTCCTTACCAAAGCGGATCTGCGTGACGCATATCCTTACGGACTTTTAGCAAAGCCCCTTGAAGACTGCGTGAGAATTCAGTCCACCTCCGGTACAACCGGACGCCGCGTCGTTGCTTTTTATACTCAAAATGACGTGAATTTGTGGGAGGAGTGCTGTGCACGTGCGATTACTGCGGCAGGCGGCTCCAACAAAGATGTATGCCAGATAGCATACGGTTACGGCCTTTTCACCGGTGGCCCCGGTCTTAACGGCGGCTCTCACAAGGTTGGCTGTCTGACTCTTCCTATGTCTTCAGGCAATACAGAACGTCAGATTCAGTTTATGATGGACCTTAATGCAACTATTCTCTGCTGTACTCCCTCATATGCTGCATACATAGGCGAAACACTTAAAGAACAGGGCTACAAGCCCGAGGACATTCCGCTTAAGGCAGGTATCTTCGGTGCAGAACCCTGGACAGAGGAAATGAGAAAAGGTATCGAAGCAACACTTGGTATAAAGGCATACGATATATACGGTCTCACCGAGACCTCCGGCCCCGGTGTATCATTCGAATGCTGCGAGCAGACAGGTTTGCACGTAAACGAGGACCACTTCTATGCCGAAATCATTGACCCCGAAACAGGCGAAGTGCTTCCTGAGGGAAGCAAGGGTGAACTTGTATTTACTTCTCTTGACAAAGAAGCCTTCCCGCTTTTGCGTTACCGTACACGTGATATCTGCGTACTTTCACGCAAGAAATGCTCCTGCGGCCGTACACTTATCAAGATGGCAAAGCCTATGGGAAGAACAGACGATATGCTTATCATCCGCGGTGTAAACGTCTTCCCGAGCCAGATCGAAACCGTACTTCTCAACGAGGGGTATGAACCCAACTATCAGATAGTTGTTGACAGAGAAAAGAATACCGACACATTCGATGTTCACGTTGAAATGACACCCGAACAGTTCACCGATAAGGTAAGCGAAGTCCTTAAAATGGAAAAAGCCCTTGCAAATGCTATGAAAACTATGCTCGGAATCAATCCCGCAGTTCATCTTGTTGCTCCCAAGAGTATTGCAAGGAGCAAAGGCAAGGCGGTCCGCGTTATTGATAAGCGTAAGCTTATATGATTTGAAAGGAGTAATACTATGGCTATCAAACAGTTAACAGTTTTTCTTCAGAACAAAAAAGGATCAATTGTTTCAGCAACAGAGATTCTTTCCAAAAACAATATAAATCTGAGAGCGCTTTCTATAGCCGAAACAGAAGAATTCGGAATTCTCAGACTCATTGTAAATGACACTCAGGCAGCCGAAAAGCTTCTTCACGAAGAGGGCTATCTTACCAAAACAGTTGATGTGGTAGGTGTAAAAATCGGTGATGAGCCGGGTAAGCTCACAGCAGCACTTGATGTACTTGACAAGGCTGATATCAATGTTGAATATCTGTATGCGTTTATGGCACGCACAGAGAAGCACGCCTACGTTGTTCTCCGTGTAGAAGACAATGCCGCAGCCGAAAAGGCTCTTACAAACGCCGCCTTTAAGCTTATAACAGACGCAGATATCTGCAAACTCTGACTATGTGAGGACAGGATAATGAGTATGCTTTTTAAAAGTCTATGCTTATTATCCTGTGTTTTTAAATCAAGGAGATTATAATATGATTCGCAAAGCATTAGAAAAGGATATTCCCAAAATCGGAGATCTTCTTTTGCAGGTTGACCTTGTTCATCATAACGGCAGACCCGATATATTTAAAATCGGCAGAAAGTACTCTGACGACGAACTCAAAGAACTTTTGCGTGACGAAAATCGCCCTGTACTTGTGTCGGTTGATGAAAACGACAAAGTAATGGGATACTGCTTCTGTATCTTTCAGCAGCATATAAACAATTCGGTACTCACCGATATAAGGACTCTATATATTGACGACTTGTGTGTTGATGAAAATATGCGTGGTAAGCATATTGGAAAAGAGCTTTACGAGGCAGCAATAAAACTGGCAAATGAAAACGAATGCTACAACCTGACACTGAATGTATGGAGCTGTAACCCGTCTGCAATAAAATTCTACGAAGCACAGGGGCTTGTTCCTCAGAAAATCGGAATGGAACTTGTATTAAATTAAATACAATACCGTATTTTTTGCCGATATTGGTTGAAAAAATCAGAATAATATGCTATAATGATTTCATCAAAGATGAAATCAACTAAGTTTGCATAGACGGGCAAGTGAAGTTTACTTCATAAGTTTTTATACTGTATGAGAAAAGTATGTTTTTGCTCCAAACTTTGCACAAAGTATTCACATGATAATATAAAGGATTTCGAAATAAAAAATATTACTAAGGAAAGGATTAATACTATGAGAGATACGGTAATAGAAACTATAGAACGAGAGAAAATTATTTCAATAATAAGAGGTGTGGATTCAGATAACCTTATTCCGCTGGCTGAGGCTATGTATGAAGGAGGAATACGTCTTCTTGAAATAACATACAGTGCAGACGGAAGTGTAAGCGATGAAGAAACTGCAAAAAATATTGAAATGCTTTCAAGACACTTTGAAGGCAGAATGATTATTGGTGCGGGAACAGTTATAACAGAAAAACAGGTTGAACTTACAAAAAAAGCTGGTGGAAAATTTATAATTTCACCCGATACTTATGAAAGTGTTATAAAGAAAACTCGCGAACTTGATATGGTTTCAATGCCTGGAGCGCTCACTCCAAGCGAAATACAGAGTGCACATAGATATGGGGCTGACTTTGTTAAATTATTTCCAATAACCAATATGGGAGTTGAATATGTAAAAGCTGTTAAGGCACCTCTTTCGCACATAAGGCTTCTGGCTGTGGGCGGAATAAATGAAAGCAATATGGCGGATTATTTAAAAGCAGGAGTATGTGGATTTGGTATAGGTTCAAATATTGTAAATAAAAATCTTATAGATTCAGGGGATTATCACACAATATCGGAACTTGCAAAAAAATATACAAAGGTGATTGCACAATGAGTACATATATAACAGTTGACGGTGGCACAACGAGTACACGGGTGAACTATTTACGAGGTGGAGAAATTCTTGATACAATAAAGCTTGATATTGGTGTAAGAGCAAGTATTGGAAATCGTGATAAGTACATCAGAGCTATAAAAGATGCAATTGATGAGATTGTCTTGAGAAACAAGGTATCGGAAATTAAACGAATTTTAGCATCAGGAATGATAACCTGCGAATTTGGACTTTGTGAATTACCTCACATAAAAGTACCGGCAGGGAAAAAGGAACTACATGAAGCAATGCATGAAACAATCATAAAGGAAATTTCGGATATTCCATTCGTTTTTATTAGTGGAGTTAAAATTATTGGTGAAGATATAGATGATTGTGATATGATGCGAGGAGAAGAAACAGAACTTATGGGTATAATTCAGGAAAAATATGGTGAGTGTATCTACGTTCTGCCAGGTTCACATTCAAAGATAATTAAAACCGACAAGAGAGGACGCATTTTTTCGTTCTCTACTATGATGACAGGGGAAATGATTGCATCATTGTCACAGGGCACGATTTTAAAAGATGCAGTTGATTTAAGAGTTGACACGATAGACAGAGAATATCTTTTAAAAGGATATGAATATGCGCAATCGGCAGGTATAAACAAGGCACTTTTCAAGGTTAGAATCCTGAAAAATATCTTGAGTTGCTCTAACGAAGAAGTTTATAGCTTTTTTATGGGAATAGTTCTTTGTGATGAGATATTAAACATAATTGAAGATGAAACTAACACTGTTGTGTTAGGTGGCAAGTCACAGATTAAAAAGGCTATGGCGCTAATACTGAGAGAAAAAACCGAAAAGAATATTATTGAACTCGATGAAAAAACTGTTGACTATTCAACATCTATTGGTATGGTAAAAATATATGAGTATACAAGCAAATGATTTTTTAATCATAGTTTAACTTGAACTACGCGTTGCATAAGCAACGCAATGAATTGCCTGGCAGCATGAATTGAAAATTAAAATTTTCATACATTGAGCCTTGCGGCTCATGAATTGCATATTTGGTGCATTTTAAGGCAATTCAATTCATGGAGCATAGCGAGAATTCATGGCAGAGCCAATTCATGACAACGAAGTTTTCAATTTATTAAAAATGGTTTGCATCTAAACCTTATGTGTCGCAATTAATGAATTCAACTGAGTTGAAGTCATTAACTTGGTTTGCCCTGATGGGCAAGTGAAGTTATCTCCGTAAGTGAAGTTTCGTCTGACGACGAAGTGGCAAACTTAACTTCACTTTTGAGAATCAAAAACTTCACTGCTTGTAGCAACTTCACTTTGAATATTAGTGCAAAACTTCACAAAATGATGGACATCTAAAGTGTTCACGAATTATATAATTAACACATAAACTTTATGATTGGTACAGTCCACACGGACAGAATCAAGGAGGTCTTTATGAAAAAAACAAATAATCAAAGCATGCAAACAAAAAAGCTTGTAATGATTGCAATACTCACAGCAATTACAGCAGTTCTCGCTTATTACGGCGGCTTTATTAAAATCGGCGGACTTGCATCAATTTCGCTGACACTGATTCCCGTTGTTATCGGTGCAACCTTGTGCGGTCCACTTACAGGTGCGTGGCTCGGCGGAGTTGCAGGCGTTATATTCTTCACAACGCCGGATGCTGCATTCTGGTTCGGACTCAGCCTTGCCGGAACAATTATAACCGTAATAATAAAGGGTGTTGTTTCGGGCTTGTGTGCAGGACTTGTTTACAGACTCCTTGCAAAATCAAACCGCTATCTTGCCGTTATCGCAAGTGCGGTAGTTTGTCCTGTAGTAAATACAGGAATATTCCTGCTCGGCTGCCTTGTATTCTTCCTCGATACAGTAGTCACGGGAGCCCTGGCAGAAGGAATGTCTCTCGGAGCATACCTCATTATATTCTTTGTAGGACTTAATTTTGTATTTGAACTTTTAACAAACATCATTCTCAGTCCGGCAATAGTAAGAATACTTGATGTAGCGCAGAAAAAGAACTGATACATATTTTTATCTTATGTACAGGTAAATCTTATGAATAAAGTATTGTGTATTATATTTCTTTTGCTTTGCATATTTCTTGTTAGTTGTAAAGAAGCCGAAAGTATCGGGATTATCGGGGGTAGTGACGGCCCGACAGCAATAATAGTCGCTGAAAAGGGAGAAAATATTATGTATGAACAGATTACAGCGGAAGTTGCTAAAAATATAATGGATAGCGACGAGGATTATGTTATCCTTGATGTAAGAGAGCAGGACGAATTTGACGAGGGCCATATCCCGGGTGCAATTCTGATTCCCTACACCGAGATTGATAAAACGGCAGAAGAGTTGCTTCCCCAAAAGGACAAGCAGATACTTGTATATTGCCGTTCAGGCAGAAGAAGTAAAATTGCAGCAGAAAGCCTTGCAAAACTCGGCTACACCAATATAAAAGAGTTCGGCGGCATAATCGACTGGCCGTATGATATAGTTAAATGAGAATATAAAAAAGCACTTGCAAATGCAAGTGCTTTTTTTGTGGCAAATGACCGCAATTTTCATAAAAGGTTCGCACCTATGCTTTTTGCACCCCTGTATTTAGTGGGTGTGAACCTTTTTATAAAAGGGGGGGGCATTTGTGTTTTGTCATTATATTTAAGTATTATATGTAATCGTAAGTTTTGCCTCTTCGTCGCAAAGTTCGCCTATTTCATCTAAAAGGTCATATTTGCTTTTGGTCAAAATCAGATTGTACTCATCGGCAAAAATAAATA
>JAZSET010000062.1:0-24968 GCA_045531795.1 Eubacteriales bacterium
AGGGGAAAAAGAGAACACAGAAGTGATAAAAAAATAAATACTAAAAAATAATAAAAATATAGTATAATGTATATATAGTTTATGAAAGTGTGATTATTATGAAAAAAGATATGTCTATAGATGATTATACTAATGTAGCAAAAACTGATATTTATTTATACTTATTTATTTTTTATTTATTATATAAGCAAAAAGGAGAAAATCAAAATGAAAATTGTGTTTCAAAAAAATATTCTTATAGAAGCTGTAGGATACGCACTTTGTGCAGTTTCAAATAAAAATACTTTAACTTCAATTCAGGGTATTCTGATTGAGACATTAGGAGAAAACAAATGCAGACTTTCTTCTTTTGATTTAAAAAAAGGTATGAATATTGTAATTGATGCAACAGTTGAAGAAGAGGGAAGCTGTATTATAAATGCACAGAGACTTAGCCAGATAATAAGAATTATGCCCGAAAGTGAAGTTATTATTTCACTTAATGGCGATATTGCTTCTGTTTGCAGCGGAAAAAGTGAATTTGAGGTTGCAGCTCAAAGAGGAGACGAATTCCCCTCACTTCCTGATCTTGATATGGAAATTGGTTTTACTCTTAAGCAGAAAGAACTTTTTGGTATGGTTTCACAAACTCTTTTTGCTGTTTCACAGACAAATGAAAGACCTGTATTTACAGGAGCACTCTTTGATATTAATGGATACAAAATAACTGTTGTTGGTTGTGACGGATATCGTCTTGCAGTAAAGGAAGTTAACTGCGAAATGTCAAATGCAACAGATAATATGAAACAAAAGCTTATTATTCCGGGAAATACATTGTCTGAAATTATGAAGATTATCGGTGATAATGATGATGATGTAACAATAAGAGCATCGGGCACACACATTATTTTTGAACTTCAGAAAAAGAATCTTATGTTCTATTCAAGACTTCTTGAAGGTGAATATATAGATTATGAAAGGCTTATTCCAAAGCAGTTCAATACATTTATAAGCGCAGATGCTGACATTCTTTTATCTGCACTTGAAAGAGCGGCAATAGTAAGTGAGGAAATATCTGCAACAACAGGCTCTAAATCATATGTAAGGCTTAATGCAACAGACGGAGTTCTTGGTATTTCATCTGTATCATCAAAGGGTAAAGTTAAGGATGAGATATTTATTGATAAAGAAGGAAATGACATAGAAATCGGCTTCAGCTGCCGTTACCTTGTAGACTCCATAAAGGCTTGTAAGAGTGAAAAGGTAAAATTATCTCTTGCTTCTCCTCTTATAAGTATGCTTATGGAGCCCGGCGAAATAAAGGAAAATGAAAAGCTTACAATGCTTGTTCTTCCTATTAAACTGAAATGATTGTTGAAAAAATAAAGTATAAAGGCTTCAGAAACATAGACGAGCAAACACTTTCCTTTGAAAACGGAGTAAATATCCTTTATGGAGAAAATGCTCAGGGAAAAACAAACGCACTTGAGGGAATATATCTGTTTGCTCACGGAAAAAGCTTTCGTACTCAGAATGACAGAGATATGGTTTCTTTCAATTCAAATAAAACATTTCTTGAAATGGTCTATGAAGAAGATGAAAGAAAAAAAGAACTGTATTTTGAATTATTTAAAACAAAAAGAAGAATTTGTAAGATAAATAAGGCACCTGCAAAGCTTTCTGAGATTATAGGGATGTTCAGAGCAGTTCTTTTCTGTCCTGACCATTTGTCTATAGTTAAAAATGGACCCGGAGAAAGAAGAAGTTTTTTAAACGGTGCTATTTGTCAGCTTAAGCCCTTTTATTTAAAAAGTCTTCAAAGATACAATCATATTCTTGAGCAAAGAAATGTACTGATAAGACAGAGTGAAGAAAACCCTCAAAAATATAAGGGTCTGATAGATATATATTCAGAGGAACTTGCAAAAGAAGCGGCATATATCTATCTTGTAAGGCGTGATTATATAAATAAACTTTCAGAAATTGTCGGTTTGTTTTTTGATGAAATGTCAAAGGGTGAAAAAGTAAGTCTTAGGTATAAAAACAGTCTTAAGGATTATACAGGTGAAGATAAAAACGAGATAATCAATAAATATTATGAATTATTCTGTATTGACAGAAAAAGAGAAATAGCAACAGGTGCTACTCTTCACGGAATTCACAGAGATGATCTTGAAATTTATCTTGATAACAAAGAAGCAAGATTATATGCATCTCAGGGACAGCAGAGAAGTATATCTCTTGCATTTAAGCTTGCAGAGGGAGAAATATCAAAAAACGAGACAGGAATGTATCCGGTATTTTTGTTTGATGATGTTTTAAGTGAGCTTGATTCGGACAGACAGAAGTTTGTTCTGAAAAGTTTAAAAAACAGACAGGTAATCATTACTTCCTGTAACATTTCGGGATTTAATGATGATATATTAAAAAATTCTTCTCTTATAAACGTAAAAAACGGCGTTTATCTGAAAGAAAACGCGTGAGGTAATAAATATGTATCTTCATATAGGAAATGACTTTACGCTCAAAAAAAAGGACATCATAGGAATATTTGACTTTGATAATGCCACGGTTGAAAAAACAACAAATATTTTTCTTAAAATGGCAGAAGAACAAGGAAATCTTATTAATATCTGGGATGAATTTCCGAAGTCGTTTATAGTAATAAATGACAGAAGTGAAATAAAAGTTTATGTCTCTGATATTTCATCGGTTTCCTTACTTGGAAGAATAAAACAACATTTTTAAGTATAAAAAGCAAAAATATACGAAAGGAATCGGCAAATCTAATGGCGGAAAACATTACAAACCAGACAACCGGTAACTACGACGAAAATCAAATTCAGGTACTTGAGGGACTTGAAGCGGTAAGAAAGCGTCCCGGTATGTACATTGGTACTACTTCATCAAAGGGACTTCATCATCTTGTTTATGAGATTGTTGATAACTCTATAGATGAAGCACTTGCAGGACATTGTGATACTATTACGGTAACACTTCATAAGGACAACAGTGTATCCGTTCAGGATAACGGACGAGGTGTACCCAGCAGAATGCATCAGAAAATGGGAATACCTACTCTTGAGGTAGTATTTACAGTATTACATGCAGGAGGAAAATTCGGAGGAGAAGGCTATAAGATAGCCGGAGGACTTCACGGTGTTGGTGCATCTGTTGTTAATGCTCTTTCAGAATGGATGGAGGTTGATAACTGCTTTGAGGGACACCGCTATACCGAAAGATTTGAACGCGGAAAGGTTGCGCGTCCGTTTAAGGATGAGGGCGATTCTAAAGGCGCTCACGGTCTTTATGTGCGTTTTAAACCCGATCCCGAAATATTTGAAGAAATTGTATTTGACTATGAAGTTCTCTTAAGGAGAGTAAGAGAGCAGGCTTTTCTTAATGCAGGTATCAGAATAGTTTTAAAGGATGAAAGAAAAGAAGAGCCGGCCTTAGAGGATCTTTGTTATGAAGGCGGTATAAAGAGCTTTGTTGAACATATAAACAAAGAAAAACAGGCAGTTCCGCTTCACGAAGATATCATATATGTTAAAGATGAAAAGAATACAAGCACAGCAGAGGTTGCGCTTCAGTTCAATGACAGCTACAGCGATGTTGTACTGAGTTTTGCCAACAATATGCATACGATTGATGGCGGTACTCACGAAATTGGTTTCAAAACAGGTATTACAAAGGTAGTAAACGATTACGGTCACAAGAGAAAAATTCTTAAAGACGATGAAAAGCTTACAAGTGATGATATTTATGAAGGATTATCGGTAATTATCAGTGTAAAACTTGTAGACGCTCAGTTTGAAAGCCAGACAAAAGCCAAGCTTGGTAACTCTGAAATAAGAACTCTTGTTTATTCAATGATAGTAAACAAGCTTGATGAGTATTTTGATGAAAATCCTGCAACAGCAAAAATTATTATAGAAAAAGCAATAAATTCCTGCCGTGTAAGAGAAGCGGCGAAAAAAGCCCGTGAACTTGCGAGAAAAAAGAGTTCACTTTCCGGAAGCGGAATGCCGGACAAGCTTGCCGACTGTCACGAAAAGCGCAGAGAAGTTACTGAACTCTATCTTGTAGAGGGAGACTCTGCGGGCGGTACTGCAAAGACAGGCCGTGACAGCCACTATCAGGCAATTCTTCCTCTCAGAGGAAAGGTTCTGAATGTAGAAAAGGTAAGAGATGACAAGGTTTATTCAAATCTTTCTCTTGAACCTATTATTCAGGCTCTCGGTTGCGGTATAGGACAAGAATTTGATCTTGAAAAGTTAAGATACGGAAAAATTATTCTTATGGCCGATGCCGATGTTGACGGTTCGCACATCAGAATTCTTCTTCTGACTTTCTTCTTCAGACATATGAAGGGACTCATAGAAAACGGACACGTTTATCTTGCACAGCCCCCGCTTTACAAGATTTACAAGGGTAAAAATGTAAGATATGCTTTCAGCGATGAAGAAAGAGATATAATAAATGCGGAAATGGGAGAAAACACAACCATTGAACGTTACAAGGGTCTTGGTGAAATGGATGCTGAGCAGCTTTGGGAAACTACAATGGACCCCGAAAGAAGAACTATTTTAAAGGTTACCATAGAGGACGCGCTTGAGTGTGATAAAACTTTCTCGCTTCTTATGGGTGACAAGGTTGAACCCAGAAAAGAGTTTATCGAAGCAAATGCAAAATATGTAACGAATCTTGATATATAAAAGTTTTCAACGCCTGTTGAAAGATGTGTTGAAGATGTTGAAAGTTTTATTTGTAATCAAAGATATTTCTTTTAATTAAAGCAAAATATATGTTGAAAAAACTATTAACATATGTTATTTGATGTTTAAAAGTATGTTGAAACCGTAGATTATCCTGAAAGAATATTTTCTTTTGAAAGAAAGGAAAAAATAAAGTGAAAGAAATAAAGCCCACCTACGAATTTCCAAATCAGAAGATCGTAGATATTGAAATTGACAGAGAAGTAAAAAAATCCTTTATTGATTATTCAATGAGTGTAATTATGTCAAGAGCACTGCCTGATGTAAGAGACGGTTTAAAACCTGTACATAGGCGTATTCTGTATGCTATGTATGAAGACCATCTGACTCACGACAGACCTTTCAGAAAGTCTGCAACTACAGTTGGTAATGTGCTCGGTAGATATCATCCTCACGGTGATACCGCTGTTTATGACACGATGGTAAGACTTGCGCAGCCCTTTACAATGAGATACACTCTTGTAGACGGTCACGGTAACTTCGGTAGTGTGGACGGAGACAGCGCTGCTGCTTACCGTTATACTGAAGCGAGAATGGCCCGTCTTTCTGACTATATGCTCACAGATATTGAAAAGGATATAGTTGACTTTACGCCAAACTTCGATAACTCAAGAAAAGAGCCCGTTGTTCTTCCGTCAAGATTTCCGAATCTTCTTGTAAACGGTTCTATGGGTATTGCCGTTGGTATGGCAACAAATATTCCTCCACATAATTTAGGAGAAGTTATTGACGGTACAATTTATCTGATGGACAATCCCGACTGTACAGTTACAGACCTTATGCAGTATATAAAGGGCCCGGATTTCCCTACAAATGCAACAATTTATGGAACCGGTGCAATTTATGAAGCATATACAACCGGAAAAGGTAAGGTAAAGGTTCGTTCTAAGGCAGAGATTGATGAAGAAAAACATCAGATTATAATTACCGAAATTCCTTATCAGGTTAACAAAAGTTCTCTTGTTAAGGCAATACACGACCTTGGTAACGAAAAAAGAGTAGAGGGAATAAAGGAAGTTCGTGACGTTTCAGGTAGAAACGGACTTAGAATTATTATAGATTATAAGCAGGAAGCAAACGGACAGATTATTCTTAATCAGCTTTATAAGTATACTCAGCTTGAAGATACTTTCGGCGTAAATATGGTCGCACTTGTTGACAATGTTCCGAAGCTTTTAGGCCTTAAGCCTATACTTGAAGCTTATATTAAGCATCAGCAGGAGGTTGTTGAAAGAAGAGCGAAGTTTGACCTTAAGAAGGCAATGCAGGAGCTTCACATAAACGAGGGCTACAGAAAAGCGATTGACCATATCGAAGAAGTTATAAAGATAATCAGAGCCAGTGATTCTGTTGGTGATGCCAAAGAAAAACTTATAGAGAGATTTGAGTTTAGTCAGGCCCAGGCTCAGGCTATAGTAGAAATGACTCTCGGACGTCTCTCAGGTCTTGAAAGACAGAAAATAAATGACAGAATAGCCGCACTTGAAGCAAAAATCAAAGAGCTTAATGAAATCCTTGCTGATGAAAACAAGATAAACGATATTATCAAGGAAGAAATGCTTGATATTAAAAAGAAATTCGGTGATGACAGAAGAACCGAAATTGTTGAAGCAGAAGACGAAATTGAATATGAGGATCTCATAGAGCGTCATACCTGCGTTATTACAATGACTCACGGCGGAAATATCAAGCGTCAGAGAGCCGATGTATATTCTGCTCAAAGACGAGGCGGCAAGGGTATTATCGGCATGACCACCAAGGAAGAGGACTATGTAGAAACTGTATTTGCCTGTGACAGCCACTCATATATACTTGCATTTACCACAAACGGTAAGGTACAGATGAAAAAGGCTTACAGAATTCCCGAAGCAGGAAGAACTGCAAAGGGAACAAATGTGGTTAACATACTTGAACTTGAAAAGGAAGAAAAGGTAACATCATTCATCGCGGTTGACGGATTTGAAGAAAATGAATACCTGACAATGATTACAAAGAATGGTGTTATCAAGAGAACCCGCTTGTCCGATTTTGCATATCAGAGAAAGGGCGGAAAGAGAGCTATAGAGCTTGATGAGGGTGATGAGCTTCTCTTTGTAAAACATACCGACGGAAATGCAAATATTATTATTGCAACTCATAACGGTATGGCAGTCAGATTTGATGAAAATGATGTCCGCGTAATGGGAAGAACCGCTCGAGGAGTAAGAGGTATAAGGCTTAGCGAAGACGATTATGTTGTCGGAGCTTGTCTTGTTGAAGAAGACAAGTCCCTTATCACTATTACTGAAAACGGATTTGGCAAGAAGTGCGATTTTGATAACTACACTTGCCACAACAGAGGCGGTAAGGGTGTAACCTGTCACAATATAAATGAAAAGACAGGTAAGCTTGCCGGAATTATGGCGGTTGAAGACAGCGAAGACCTGCTTATGATAACAAACGAGGGTACAATCATCAGATGTCCTGTTGCAGGAATACCTGTATATGGCAGAACTGCCGGAGGCGTTATTGTAATGAGGCTTTCTGAAGACGCAAAGGTTGTAAACTTCACAAAGGTTGACCACGAGGACGAAGAAGAAACTTTAGATGAAGCAGGGGAAACAACCATAAATGAAACTCAGGAAAACGAATAATCATTGTAGCGGGGGAGTGCAGATGATAAAAAGAATAGCGATAATATTATCTGTTTTAAGCATAATTTTTGCCTTTTCCTCCTGTGCAAAGGATAATTCAGCGCTTATAGGCGAACTGCCTTCCTTAATTGAGGAAGGCAGGGAGCTTCTCAATATAGTTTACGGAGAGGGTCTTGAAACAGACAGTACAAGAGCAGAATCAGTAAAACGTGGGTACGAAGCAGTAAGCGAGAAAGAAGAATACCAAAGCAGACAGCAATTAGAGGATGCTCTTAAAAAGGTATTCAGTGAGTCTTATGTAATTGTTTTGTACAATACGGCGTTAAATAATATAAGTTATGACCCCAGCACGCTCTATCCGAGATATATTGAAAAAAACGGTATACTATATGCCGATACTACATATGAATCACAGATAGCAAAAAGAACTCCGAAAATCGAAACAATAAAAATTACTGACTCAAACAGGTTTATGGCTGAATTTGAAATGACAATGGTTTACGAAGACGGAAAAGAAGAGGTTGACACATTTCTTGTTGTAAAAGAAGACGGAAAGTGGAAGCTTGATTCGGCAGTACTTTAATGTATAAGAAAGGTAAAAACACAATGGCAAAAGAGAAAAAGCAGGCAAATTTAAAGTCTGAAGAGCTTGATACAAACGGCAAGAAAAAGGCACTCGAAAGTGCGATTTCTCAAATAGAAAAGGATTTTGGCGAAGGAGCCATAATCAAAATGAGTACCGCGGCACTTGATGTTCAGTCGGTACCCACCGGCTCTCTCACTCTTGACCTTGCACTTGGTGTCGGTGGCATTCCAAAGGGAAGAATAATAGAGATTTACGGTCCGGAGTCCTCCGGTAAAACAACTGTTGCACTCCATATGGTAGCAGAGGTTCAGAAATTAGGAGGAGAAGCGGCATATATTGACGCTGAGCACGCACTTGATCCTGTTTATGCAAAGAATATTGGTGTTGATATTGATAATTTGCTTGTTTCGCAGCCGAACAGCGGTGAAGCTGCTCTTGAAATTACAGAAAAGCTTGTTCATTCGGGAGCAATAGACATAATTGTAGTTGACTCGGTAGCGGCTCTTGTAACTCAGGCAGAAATTGACGGAGATATGGGTGCGTCACATGTAGGACAGCAGGCAAGACTTATGTCTCAGGCTATGAGAAAGCTTGCAAGTGTGGTTTCAAAGGCTAATTGTATAATAATCTTTATAAACCAGCTCAGACAGAAAATCGGTGTTATGTACGGTAATCCCGAAACAACAACAGGCGGTGTAGCCCTCAAGTTCTATTCATCCGTCAGAATTGACATAAGAAAAACAGATACAATTAAAGACGGCTCTGAAATAATAGGAAGCAGGGTAAAGTGTAAAATTGTAAAGAATAAAGTTGCTCCACCCTTTAAGATTGCTGAATTTGATATTATTTATGGAAAAGGTGTATCAAAGACGGGCGAGGTAGTAGATGTAGGCACTGAGCTTGGAATAATAACAAAGAGTGGCTCCTGGTTCTCTTATGAGGGTGAAAGAATCGGCCAGGGAAGAGAAAATGTAAAGAAATACTTTGAAAGTAATCCCGAAAAGCTTGCTGTTGTCGAAAAGGCAATAAAGGATAAAATGAGCGACAAGGAAGTAATCGGCGAGCAAAGCTTTGGTGCTAACGAGGAAGAAGACGAATTTGATATTAAACTGCTTGATGCAAGTGAAGATATTGAATAATGAAAGAAATTGATATTACTTTAGAGGGAATATATAGGGAAGACGATAATATTCGCAAAGCAAGGGAAAAAGCGATGGTATATCTGTCATATTCCGACCATACTGTAAAATCAATGTATAAAAAGCTGAGTGAAAACGGCTTTCAAAGTGACGAAATAAATGAAGTGTTAGAATATCTTGTAGACCGTGGCTATATTAACGAAAAAGACTACTTTTTAAGGTTCTGCAGGTACTGTGCAGAGAAAAAGGGCTTTGGAAAAACAAAAATTCTTGCATCTGCCTTTGAAAAGGGCTTTTCAAAAACACAAATATATGATATAATGGATGTAGCATTTGAAAGCATAGACTTTTTTGAGATTTGCAAAAGAGAATTTTTAAAGCTTAAGGTTAAGGATATAAGCGACAAAAAGCAAAGAGATAAGGCAATTGCGTCTCTTATGCGTCGCGGATTTTCGTTATCCGAAATAAGAAAAGTGATAGAAGACTATAACGAAAATTATTAACACTTATGACCCGGAAAGGAATGGTTATAATTGAATAATGGAGCAAAAACGCCTGTAAAGGTTGGCTTTGTATCCCTCGGTTGTCCGAAAAATCAACTTGACACCGAGGTAATGCTGAAGGAACTTTACGACGATGGTTTCGAGATAGTATCAGAAGAAACCGAGGCTGACATTATTATTATCAATACATGTGCGTTCATAGAAAGCGCAAAAAAAGAAGCCATTGACAATATAATAGATATTGGGTGGCTCAAGGAAAATCATACTCTTAAAGGAATTGTTGTTACAGGCTGCCTTGCAGAGCGATACAGAGATGAAATCTTTAACGAGCTTCCCGAGGTTGATGCGATTTTGGGAGTTGGCTCTATCCATTCTGTGTGCCGTGCGGTAAGAGAGGTTGCAAACGGCAGAAAATTCAGCGAATATAATGATAAAAATGAAGTAAAGCTCGGCGGAGACAGAATAATTACAACACCCGAGTACACGGCGTACATAAAAGTTGCGGAAGGGTGTGACAACAAATGCAATTACTGTGCAATACCAAATATAAGAGGAAAATTCAGGAGCCGTCCGATGGAGGACATAATTTCGGAAGCAAAGGAATTGTCTTCTGACGGCAAACTGAAAGAACTTTGTGTTGTTGCCCAGGATACAACAAGATATGGTCTTGATTTATACGGAAAATATTCACTGGCAGAGCTTTTACAGAGGCTTTGTGATGAAACTGACATACCCTGGATAAGAGTTCTCTACTGTTACCCTGATAAAATTACCGATGAATTTATTGAGGTAATGAAAAAGAATGACAGAATATTAAAGTATATGGATCTGCCGATTCAGCACATTTCCGATTCTGTTCTTAAAAATATGAACAGGCACGGAGACGGAAAGCTTATAAGAGAAGTTTTTGAAAAGCTTAAAAGAGAAATTCCCGATATTGTAATTCGTACAACAGCAATAGTAGGTTTTCCGGGAGAAACAGAGGAAAACTTCAGCGAACTTTGCGAGTTTGTAAAGGAAATGAAATTTAATCATTTCGGAGCATTTACATACTCGAGAGAAGAAGATACTCCTGCATACGACTTCAATGATCAGATTGATGAACAGGTAAAGCAGGACAGGTACGATATCATAATGAAAGAACAGCTTGAAATAAATGCAGCCTTAAATGAAAAAATGCTTGGGAAAGAGATAGAAGTTCTTGTTGAGGACTTTGACGGTGTTTCAGAAGCATATTTTGGCAGAAGTTTTGCAGATGCCCCCGATATTGACGGAAAAGTTTATTTTACGGCAAAAAAGGGAAGTGTAAATGCGGGAGATTTTGTCAAGGTAAAGATTACAGATGTGTGCGATTATGACCTGATTGGTGAGATCTGTAAGTAGGAGGTGTTTATAATGAAAATGAATTTACCTAATAAGCTGTCGATATTCAGAATAATACTTGTTCCGATATTTATGTTTTTTATAGCTTGTCCCGTTTTTGGAGATATAATCTCAAGAATAGTGGCGGCGGCAATATTTATAATTGCATCAATAACGGATATGATTGACGGGAAAATAGCCCGGAAATATAATCTTATAACTGACTTCGGAAAATTTATTGACCCGCTTGCAGATAAGTTTCTTGTTTTCGGAGCGATAATTACAATACTTGCAAAGTATTCATATTTAAAATTCTTTGTTGTTGTTTCGGCAATTGTAATTTTCAGAGAACTTGCAGTAACTTCAATGAGACTTCTTGTGGTTAACAGTTCAGGAAAGGTAATTGCGGCAAGCTGGCTTGGAAAAGTCAAAACCGTTTCGCAGATAGTATGTATATCAACAGTTTTACTCGAGCCGGTTATATTTGGTAAAATCCCGTTTTTCGCGGAGTATCATCCGCTGTCCTATATAACGATGGCCGTAATGTCGGTGATGACATTGTGGTCCGGTATTGATTATCTTCGTGCGTATCTGCCGGGGATTGACTCCAACAACTAAAAAATAAAGATACATAATAAGAAAGGGCAAAATTATGAAAAAGATTACTTATTCACTTGTTATTTCACTTGTTATTGTAATGCTTCTCGCACTTGGTGTTTCTGCAGCAGCAGTAAGCGGAACAGCGGGCGAGCTTGACTGGAAAATTGAGTCAACAACTCTTACAATCAGCGGCGACGGAGCGATGCCTGATTATAAGGCGGGAACAGCACCGTGGTATAAGAATTTAGGTACAATAAAGAAGCTTGTTGTAGACAGCGGAGTTGAAAGTATCGGAAACTATGCTTTTTATGGCTTGACTCAGCTTTCAAATGTAAAAATTGCAAACACTGTCGAGGATATTGGAAACTATGCTTTTATGAACTGTAAAAATCTTACAAAGGTAACTGTTCCGAATTCGGTTACAAGTATGGGCCAGTCTGTATTCCAGAATTGTTCGGACTTATCAGAAGCCATATTGTCTAAAAACATTACAACAGTTCCCACAAAAACCTTTAGTGGATGTTCAAATCTTATGGAAGTGAAGATGCCTTTGAAAGCAACTGATATCAGAGCATATGCTTTCCAGGATTGTTATTCACTTGAAGAGCTTGTTGTAGATTATAAAGTAAGAACTATTTATGCGGGTGCTTTTTCTGGATGCGAAAGCCTCAGCGCAATGTATTTCCTCGGTGACGCCCCCTCGTTAAGTGATGACGATGAGTTTGCAGATTGTAATAATCTTAAAGTTTATTATATGAAGGGTGCAGATTATGATGACTTTAATGATTGGGATTATGTCTCAGTAAAAAAATATACCGGCTCCGATTATGAGTACGGTGGAAATGCATACGATGATGACGACGATGACGATGACGACTGGAAGGGCAGCTCAAGTTCCAACAATGGTGACTGCGGAGACCTCAATGATGACGGAAAGGTAAATTCAAGTGACCTTTTAATTCTTGCAAAGTGCTTAGCAGGATATAAGAGCTTTGACATTGATGATTATGATGAGGTTGCAGATATAGATGATGACGGAAAGGTTACCGTTATTGACTATGTAATCCTTGCAAGACACATTGCTGATTGGGACGGTTACGAAGATCTTCCATACGAAGACTGATTATATGATATAGAAAAGAAGCCACCGAAAGGTGGCTTCTTTAATTTATATTTCCTTACTTTTCTTCGGTTGTTGCTGTTATACCGTCTGTTTCGCTTGCGCGAACAATTACACCGTTTTCAAAATATCCGGAATATTCACGCCCGCTTGGCCAGGTGTATTTTCCCTGTCCGTGAAGCTTGTTGTTCAAAAACTCGCCTTCGTAGATTTCGCCGTTTGACCAGGTATACACGCCTTTACCGCTTCTTACATCAGCTTTAAAATCACCAACATACTTGTCACCGTTAGGGAAAACATATGTTCCGGTGCCTTCCTTGCAGTCGTTAACATATTCTCCATCGTAAACAGAGCCATCAGTCCAAGTGTGTTTTCCGTGTCCGTTTTTAAGGTCGTTTGCGTATTCTCCCTCATAAACGGAACCGTCAGCCCAGGTGTATTTACCAGTACCTTCTTTTTTGCCCTTGACAAAGCTTCCTTCATACTTGTCACCGTTGGCAAAGGTGAAAATTCCCTGTCCGTCAAGAGCATTATTTTTAAATTCGCCCTCATATTTGTCTCCGTTGGCATAAGACATTGTTCCAATGCCAGATTTTCCAAGGTTTACCAATTCCCCGTTGTAAATATCGCCGTTAGAATAAGTGATTATCCCCTCAGCACCATTAACTTCGGCGGTAAGACCGTCTGAAAAGTAAAGTTTTCCATCTGTGAGCTGATCATTTGAATCAACCTTTCCGAAATACTTTACTGTTCCGCCGTCATCTGTTTTGAGACTAATAAATCTTGTTCCGCTTAAGTAAATGCAAAGTATAAAGAATAACAGACAAATTGCGGCAGCGGCGATTATTGCCATAATTATATTAAATGTGCTGTTTTTTTTCTTGTTTATGTTTTTTTCCATAAAGGCTTATTATCCTTTCTGTTTAAAAATATGATAATGCAATATATTATTATGTAATTATTTGCTTATTTAATCATATTTGAAAAATTTTTGGTCATTTGTATAAGCTCGGGAAGGGCAATATAGGCGATTGCCGCCAGCAAAACAAGGAGAAACAGAGATATAATGAGGATAGTGGTGCTTATACCGTTGTGTGCATATAGGCGGTCCGCGCGGTCTCTTTTTTCGCTTGGAATAAAGAATCGAACATTCAATATATCTTTTTTATCTGTTTCGTTTGTGCAAACAAGCTTTGAATACAAAGTTTCAGATTTTAATGCTCTTTTTACGAAAGCATTCGAAATCCCTGCATCTTTCAGTGTTTTTGCCGTTTCCTCTGTGTCGGCTTTGTTTTTAAGAAGAAAAGAGACAAATTTCCCAAGAAAAACCTTGTTATAGAGGCAAACAAATGCTGCTATCATAAAACCGATAATTATTGCCCAGATAATGAGCTTTCCTGCTGTTAACGGGCCGCCAAAATTAAGCGGTTTTGAGAAAAAGCCCATTATATCCGTAAATATCGCTTTAAAAAAATCTATAATTATCATTACTGTACCTTTCTGTAAGCAAGTGCTTTATCAGACATCTCTACAGTGTTATTATTTAATAATGTCGACACCCATATATTTTCTCAGCGCTTCAGGTACAGTAACTGAGCCGTCTGCGTTCTGATAGTTTTCTATTATGGCTGCAACTGTTCTTCCGACTGCAACTCCGGAACCGTTTAATGTATGAACAAATCTTGCCTTGTCTTTCGCATCGGCTTTGAATTTAATATTCGCTCTGCGTGCCTGGTAGTCTACAAAGTTTGAGCAAGAGCTTATTTCGACATAGCGGTTATATGAGGGCATATATACCTCAATATCATAGGTTTTTGCGGAAGAGAAGCCCATATCACCTGAAGACAGGCAAACAACGCGGTGAGGAAGACCGAGACCTTTAAGAACATTCTGTGCATCATTTGTGAGGCTTTCAAGTTCATCATAGGATGTTTCGGGTGTTGTGAACTTTACAAGTTCAACCTTGTTAAACTGATGCTGACGGATGAGTCCGCGGGTATCTCTGCCTGCGCTTCCGGCTTCTGCTCTGAAACAAGCGGAATATGCACAATATTTAATGGGAAGATTTGCTCCGCTTAATATTTCATCTCTGTGCATATTTGTAACGGGAACTTCTGCGGTAGGGATAAGGAAATAATCGTTGTTAGTTACCTTGAAAGCATCCTCTTCAAATTTCGGAAGCTGTCCGGTACCGCGCATAGAAGCTCTGTTTACCATATAAGGAGGAAGTATTTCTGTGTATCCTGCGTCTACATGACTGTCAAGGAAATAGCTGATAATTGCTCTTTCAAGCTTTGCTCCGAGGCCTCTGTAGAAGTGAAAACGAGCGCCCGTTACCTTTGCTGCGGTTTCCGGATCGAGAATTCCAAGCTTTGCACCGATATCCCAGTGTGCCTGCGGCTCAAAATCAAATGTGGGAACTTCTCCCCACTTGCGGATTTCTACATTTTCGCTGTCATCTGCACCAATCGGCACGGTTTCGTCGGGCAAATTGGGAATACAGAGGAGAGTGTTCTCGATTTCAGCATCCAATGCGTCTATTTTATCAGTATCGGCTTTAACAATGTTTGAAAGCTCTTTCATTTCTGCAAAAATTGCAGAAACATCCTTTCCTTCTTTCTTGAGAAGAGGAATTTGCTTGGATACCGCGTTCTGACGGGCCTTTTTTTCTTCTGTATCTGCAATTAAAGCTCTTCTTTCTTCGTCAAGGGCGAGTGTCTTGTCAATTTCTGCACCATAGTCCTTGCCTCTTGTAAGAAGACGTTCTTTGACATAATCCTTGTTTTCTTTAATAAATTTGATATCTAACATTTATATTTCCTCCAATTATTTAATGCTGTCAAAAATTGTATTACCACAGAGCTTAATCAGAATATCTTCAAGCTCTTCGCTGCTTGAAAAAGCAATTGAAATGGTTTTGTTCTTTGAAGAATCGGTGATTTTAACCTTGTTGCCTATGTATTGGGCTGCTTTGTCTTCAATTGCCTTGTAGTACTGCCTGAGCTGAGCTTTTTCTGAATTTTCTTCAGAACAAGCAGACTGTTTTATGTTATTCAGTCTGCGAACAGCCTCTTCTGTCTGGCGAACGCTCATACCTGTCTCGGCAACTTTGGTTGCAAGGGGAAGCATATTGTCGGCGTTTTTCAGGCCTAGAATTGCGCGGGCATGACCCATTGTTATTTTTTCATCTGCAACAAGCTGTAAAACTTCGTCAGGCAGTTCGAGCAAACGCAGGGAATTTGTTATACTTACGCGGCTTTTTCCTACAGAGGCAGCAACATCTGCCTGAGTGAGACGGTATTCATCTATTAAATCACGAAAAGCCCTTGCTTCTTCTATGGGGTTTAAGTCTTTTCTCTGTATGTTTTCTATTAAAGCAAGTTCTGCAGCTTTCTTTTCGTCAATATCCATTATAATAACAGGTATTTCGGAAAGTCCTGCCATTTTCGATGCGCGCCAACGTCTTTCTCCCGCTACTATAGTGTAGTAACCGTCATTTTGTGACGGGCGAACGGCAATTGGTTGTATCAGACCGTTTTTAGAGATAGAATCAGCAAGCTCGGTGAGCAATTCAAGATCGAACTCGCGACGCGGCTGATTGGGGTTGGGTTCAATTCTTGAAATTCTTAAGGTACTTGTGCCGCTTTCGTTTTCGCTTTGTTCAATGGCGTTATCAACAATCAGAGCATCTATTCCTCTGCCGAGTGAAGATCTTTTCTTTGACATTTAATACACCTCTCTTGTGTTTGGTTATTCAAGTCGTTCAAGCACTTCTTTTGCTATTTCAGAGTAAGCCTGGCAGCCTTTGGAATGCTTATCATAATAAAGGATAGGTTCTCCAAAGCTTGGAGCCTCCGACAATTTTACATTTCTTGCGACTGCAGTTTTGAAAATTTTGTCGGCATAGTACTTTTTAAGCTCATCCATTACCTGAATTGTAAGATTTAGTCTGCCATTATACATTGTAATCAGTATGCCGGTGATTTCAAGGTTAGCATTATAGCGCTTTTTGATAAGTTTTATTGTCAGAAGCAATTGAGTTAAGCCCTCAAGTGCATAATACTCACATTGCATAGGGATAATTACGCCGGTGCTTGCTACCAATGCATTTATAGACAAAAGGCCAAGAGACGGGGGGCAGTCTATGATGATATAATCATAGTTTTCAGATATCTGTGCTAATGCGTCCTTGATTCGAGCCTCGCGCCTGTCGGCATCTACCAGCTCAAGCTCTGCACCTGCGAGTGAAATGTGAGACGGAATAACTGCGAGGTTTTTGAATTTTGTTTCAACAATCGCACTTTTGGCGTTGCAATTACCAATTATCACATCATAAACAGAGCGGGAAATGCTCTTTTTGCTTATTCCCACGCCGCTTGTTGCGTTTCCCTGAGGGTCAGCGTCAACTAAAAGCACTCGTTTTCCGAGATCACCCAAAGCGGCAGCGGTATTAACGGCAGAAGTTGTTTTGCCAACGCCGCCTTTCTGGTTAACAAAAGATATTATGTGTGTCACGTACATTCTCCATAAAAAGGATTTTGGTCAGGCTTGTCCGAGGGGAGAGCCCGACCCAAAAGCCACAATAGCTTCCTATTTATTATAGCACCATAGTACGCGAATGTCAAGAAATATTGGAAGAATAATGTCATATGATGTTCCACGTGAAACATCACACGCTTTAATGAGCAACAATGTTTCACGTGAAACATTATTTTTGCACGGTTATAGTATAAACGGTAGCTTTTTCGGTGGTTCGTTCTTTTATTTGAGTTTTAATCCCGTTTCTCCGGAATAAAGCGCCAAGTCTCGAAATGGTGTTTCTGATAATTTCAAAGCTGACACCGCTGTATTTTCTCTTGTGAAAATTTGCTTTAATTTCAGCGGTTGCACGGGATAATTTCGGGGTGTGCTCAATCAGATATCTGATCACAGGTAATCTTATGGCAACATCTTCGATTTCAGCTATTTCAGCGATGACTCTTTCGCTGAAATTTGAAATTAACAATAGTCTTTTTTCTTCATATGTCAGACTGGACAGCTTCAGTAAATTGCCGATTCTTCCCAGAGACAGACCGTATTTTTTTGAAAGCTCGCTTACACTAATGCGCCCGTCGTTCAATATATATGAAACAGTTGCACTTGCCCGGAAACAATCGGAGTTGCGCGACAGACAGTTTTCTGCAATGAGCATAGCGTTGCGGGTCTCCTTGCTTGTAATGACTCTGCAAAGAATTCTTGTTCTGCCAAGCAATGTCATTGCTGAAAAGCGCCTTTCACCACTGATTATCTGATATGAAGCGGTGTCTGCGTTGTAATATACACAAATGGGGTTTAACAGGCCGAAACAGCGAATGCTTTCTGCGATTGATAAGACTTCGGCGTCTGTTTTGGGTAAGTCGGGGAGTAAAGTTCTGATGTCGGAACAGGGTATGAATTTTATGTATACACTGTCTTGTTCCTTTTTGCTTACGCTTGTAGAAAATGATAACATAACAAATTTCCTTTCTTTGGCAATAAACGATTTACAATTTCATTTTAACAGCGCAGCGAAAAGAAATTTCTTGTATTTTGTCGACAAAATAATTTTTTAATCTTTTTTCCTTGATGTAAGTATTTATAAAAAGAAAGTCCACGATTTTTGCTTGTAAAATCGTGGACTTTCTTTTTTTATAGGGGCTTTTTAGATATTTTTGAATATGTCCGCGGATATTTCTTGGGAGTGGAGCTTTTCTTCTCTATGACGATGATTGTTCTCTGTGCCTCAAAGCCGTCATAAGAAACAAGATTCAGGTGCTCGGTTGTTTTAACTTCTCCTCCAAGAGTGGCGATGCCGGTTGTTGCTTCTGAAAGTTCAATATCACCGTCTTTGGATTTCAATGCGATAAAACTTCCACCGACTTTTACAAAAGGCAGAGTCAATTCTAACAGGACATTTAATCTTGAAACAGCCCTCGCGGTTGCATGAGTAAAACTCTCTCTTTTGCCAGCTATATCAACAAATTCTTCTGCTCTTGCAGAAACTGCTGTAACGTTTTTAAGCCCGAGCTCCCTCGATGCGAGTTTTACAAAATCAATTTTTTTGCCGGTGCTGTCAAGAGCTGTAATTTTCAAATCAGGTCTTACTATTGCAAGGGGGAGACTTGGAAATCCCGCGCCGCAGCCGACATCAATAACGGAGGCGTCTTTTTCATACTGTGAAACGGCAAGCAGGCTATCTGCATAGTGCTTGAGAATTATATCGTCAATATCGTTTATCGCAGTTAAATTGGTCTCGGAGTTAACCTTTATTAAAAGTGTGGACAGCTGATAAAACTTTTGAGTTGCATCCTGGCTTAACAGGTGAGCGATATTATTTAAATCGAAGATGTTTTCGAGCTTTTTCTGGAAGCTTTCAAAGGTTTCGCCGGTCATTGTAAAATCCTTTCAATTTAGGAAATATAATTTCACATAGTTTGCTTGCTTCGGTTTTGATTTTCAAAATATATGAGCAGTACCGATATGTCCGCCGGAGAAACTCCGCTGATTCTGGAAGCCTGACCGATATTCTCTGGTTTTACGGAATTCAGTTTTGCTATTGCTTCAAGGCGCAATCCTGTGATTTTCTGATAATCAAAATCGCGGGGAAGCTTTCTTTTTTCGAGTTTTGATGTTTTTTCTACTTCAATCAGCTGCCTTTTGATGTATCCGGAGTATTTTACTTCAATTTCTGCGGATAAAACTATTTTATCGGAAAGCACAGGGCGCTCAGTATCTATGGGAGCAAGCTTTTTATAGTCAAGCTCTGGTCTGCGCAGAAGCTCCCCGAGTTTAATTCCCGTAGTTACTGCTGTAGAATTATTGTTTTCGAGAATTTTTGCGAGTGTTTCAGTTGGTGGGATGTTTGTTTTTTCAATTCTATTGACTTCAGCCTTGATTTTTTCCTGATCTTCAAGGAATTCCTTGTATTCTTCTTCGCAGACAAGCCCGATTTTATAGCCGTAAGGCATAAGTCTTGCACAAGCATTATCCTGCCTTAAAAGAAGTCGGTATTCGCTTCTTGAAGTCATCATTCTGTAGGGTTCGTTTGTGCCCTTTATAACAAGGTCGTCTATCAAAGTCCCGATGTATGAAGAACTGCGGGGGAGAGTCAGTTGCTCTTCTCCCTTGATTTTTAAGGAAGCATTTATTCCTGCGATAAGGCCTTGCGCAGCGGCTTCCTCGTATCCTGAGGTTCCGTTGAACTGACCTGCACCATAAAGACCTGAAATTTCTTTAAATTCCAAAGTGTGAGAAAGCTGGGTGGGATCTATGCAATCGTACTCAATTGCATAAGCGCAACGCATAGTTTTTGCATTCTCAAAGCCTTTAAGGCTGTGAAGCATTTCTATCTGCACTTCCTCGGGAAGCGATGAGCTGAAGCCCTGCAAATAAATTTCTTTTGTCCCATCTCCCATAGGTTCGGCAAACAACTGATGTCGTGGCTTGTCCGAGAAGCGCACAACCTTGTCCTCAATGCTCGGACAATAGCGGGGGCCAATGCCCTCGATTACTCCCGAATAAAGGGGAGATCGGTGAAGATTGTTCCTTATAATTTCGTGGGTTTTTTCGTTTGTATATGCAATATAGCAGGGCAGAGACGGCCTCTTATAGAGGTCGTCCGCCCGGGTTTTGTGAGAAAATGGGATGATTTCTGACACTTCATCTCCCGGATGAAGCTCCAATTTTGAATAGTCAATACTATCCATATGAACACGGGGAGGAGTCCCTGTTTTAAACCGCATAAGTCTAATGCCTTCTCTCTCAAGGGCTCCCGATAATTCTGTTGCGGGAAGCATTCCGTCGGGACCTGAGCTGTATGCAACCTCGCCGGTTATAACTTTGCCTTTTAAGTATGTGCCCGAGCAAATTATAGCGGCAGAGACTTTCCAGACACCGCCCAGATGAGTAACAACTTCGTCAACCCGGCGTATTCCGTTTTCTGTTTTTGTTCTTATATCAATGATTTCAGCCTGCTTTACAAGCAAATTTGCCGTGTTTTCGCAGGTTTGTTTCATAATATCGTGGTAAAGCTTTCTGTCTGCCTGAATCCTTTTTGAATGTACGGCAGGACCTTTGCTTGAGTTTAAAACTCTGCTCTGAAGCATAACCTTGTCTGCGGCAAAGCCCATTTCACCGCCGAGAGCATCAATTTCATAGACGATCTGACCCTTGCCCGTTCCGCCAATTGATGGATTGCAGGGCATATTGCCTATAGCATCAAGATTTATGGTAAAAAGAATGGTGTCAAGGCCAAGTCTTGCGCAGGCTAAAGCTGCTTCTATTCCTGCGTGACCTGCACCTATTACTGCAACATCTGCTTTTCCTGCGTAATACTCTGTCATAAATTCTCCTTTTAGATTTCAAGGGGCGTTAGTTGGTTTCTTCGACTATGTTTTTGCAAACATCTATCCAGGCAACCGCTTTTGATGATTCTTCAAGTTCTGCGGGCGAAAGCCTTACACAGCTGCTTGAGCTTCCTGCAGCGGGCAAAATCACATCAAAGCGTTTGAGGGAACTATCAAGATATGTTTTTGTTTCGGCGTCTGCAAGGGCGAAAGGGCAAACTCCGCCTACTGCGTGCCCGGTGTATTCTATTGCTTCATCAAAAGTCAGCATTTTGGCTTTTGTGCCAAAAATCTGCTTGTACTTCTGATTGTCGATTTTTTTGTCGCCCGAAGTTACGATAAGTATTGCTTTTTCTCCAACTTTGAATGAAAGCGTTTTTGCTATCATTGCGGGGATGACTCCCGCGGCTTTTGCGGCAAGCTCGACTGTTGCGCTTGATACCTCAAATTCTTCTACCCGGTCATCAAGACCGAATTCCTTTAAATACGCCCTGACTTTTTCTACTGACATTTCTGATTCCTTAATTATCTTTGGATTTTATTGCAAGTGTAATAAGTTTGTCGATTATTTCGCTGTAAGACAAGCCTGTATGCATAAAGAGCTTTGGATACATACTGATATTTGTAAATCCGGGAAGAGTATTGATTTCGTTAAATACGATTCTTCCGTTTTCGCAAACAAAGAAGTCAACTCTCGAAAGTCCAAAGCAGCCGAGGCTTTTGTATATCTTTCCGGCATAAGAGCGTACTTTTTCTGCAACATCTGCGGGAATTGAAGCGGGAATGTGTGTGCTTGAAGTGTCTGTTTTGTACTTTGTGTCGTAGTCGTAATAATCGCTTCCGGGGTTTATTTCACCACACGGGGAAACAATAATTTCATCGTTGCCCATTACTGCAACTTCAATTTCCTTGCCTTGTATGTATTCTTCTATAATTATTTTTGAGTCAAAGCCGGCAGCGAGCTTCAAAGCGGAGATAAGCTCGTCTGTATTGCCTGCTTTTGCCGTGCCGATTGAGGAACCGGCATTTGCCGGCTTGACAAACATAGGATATGAAAATATATCTTCTGCTTTGAGTATACATTCCTGTATATTCTTTCGGATTTCGGCATCTGTAAAATAGATGTATTGTGCCTGGGGAATGTCAAAGTTGTTTAAAACAAGCTTTGTATAAACCTTATCCATAGATACTGCGGACGATAGGCAGTTCGGTCCGACATAGGGGAGACCGCAGATTTCAAGCAGTCCCTGGAGCTTGCCGTCTTCGCAGAATGCGCCGTGCATTACGGGAAAAACTACATCTATGTCAATAAACCTGGCTGGATTTGAGTTAACGCAGAGCTTTTTGCAGCCAAAATCAGGAACGAGCATTGCGCTGCAAACATTTTTTCGGTGCCAGCTTCCGTTTTTTATTGACTCCGGGTCTCCGTCGTAATAAAGCCATTTGCCGTCTTTTGTTATACCTACGGTGATTACATCGTATTTTTCTCTGTCAATGTTCGAAAGTATTGAAAAAGCGGACATCAGCGAGACTTCATATTCGGTGGATTTTCCGCCGAACATACACAAAACAGTTGTCTTATTCATAAAAAGTTCCTTTCGGATAAAGTTATCATTATAATAATATATGCTTAAGGCTTTATAATGGCTACTCTGTCGTTGCCCGAATAATCCTTGATTATTTCTACGGAAGAGTATGAATGGGAGATTGCAAGATTTTTTATATCCCGGGCCTGGTCAAAACCAATTTCAAAGGCGAAAAAGCCTCCGTCTTTTAAAAAACTTCTGTAGTCGGCAAGAAATTTCCTGTAAAAAATCAATCCGTCTTTTCCGCCGTCCAGTGCGGCAGGCGGCTCAAAACTAACCTCTTTGCTGAGAGTTGATATAATCTCTGATCTGATATATGGGGGATTTGAAACAATTGCATCAAATTTTCCTGCGTTTTCGTCGACGGATAGTTTTAAAGCATCTGCGCAGACAATTTCAAGACGGCCTGGATCTATTTGGTTAAGCTCGCGATTGCCTATTGCAACAGCTGCTGTTTTTTCGTACAGTTCAATAGCTTTTGCTTTTACGTCGTCCCTGGCTTTCAAAATTGAAACAGGAATGCATCCGCTACCGGTACACAATTCTAAAAAATATGCAGATTGCGGAAGTCTGTCTATAACAGCTTCGCATAGTATTTCGGTATCGGGGCGCGGAATAAGCGTATTTTCTGTAACTTTAAATTCATTACCGTAGAAATAAACTCTTCCTATTATATATTGTATAGGCTCTCCGGTGCTTCTGCGGCTAAGGGCATAAGTAAGCTTTTCTCCGGAGTAGTCCTTGCCGGGGAACAAAACTGTATCCTGGCGGGTTATGCCGAAGTATTCATTTAATAATATAAGAGCTTCTGCTTCAGGCCCTGTAGAGCCATATGAAGAAAGTTTCTTAACGATTTCAGAATAAGTCATATTGTTGCTCCGTTTGCCGATAATATAATATTATATCACATTTTTGACAAAATGCAAGTAAGAGATAAAAAAAGTGAAAAAATAAATAAAAATCCCCTTGACAAAGTAGGAGGAGGTGTGATATAATGAGTGTCCACGACCCGGGAGAGGGGAGTGGAATCACAGATTGGTCTGGTCAAGAAAACTTTTATGAAAAAAGATAAAAAAGGTATTGACAAGGGGAAAAAGATGTGATATAATAATCGAGTCGCCGTCAGGAGACGGAGACGAAAGACGGTCCTTGAAAATTGAACAACAGACGAGGAAGTACAAAGTGAAGTACGGCATATAGAGATATATGCAGTGAAGTACGAAACGAATACGACCAAGCAAAAGAGAACTCGACAATTCTTTTGACAAAGTAAAAAGAAGCAAGAATTAAAATTTCTAATTAGCTAACAAGAGTGAGCAAGCTCACTTGAAGATAGACAAACAATTAGAGAGTTTGATCCTGGCTCAGGATGAACGCTGGCGGCGTGCATAACACATTCAAGTCGAACGGACTTAGAAGTGGAGTTCCTTCGGGAACGAAGCTTCAAAAGTTAGTGGCGGACGGGTGAGTAACGCGTGAGCAACCTGCCTGCAAGAGGGGAATAACAGCCGGAAACAGCTGCTAATACCGCATAACATAGGAGATTCGCATGGAACTTCTATCAAAGATTTATCGCTTGCAGATGGGCTCGCGTCTGATTAGGTAGTTGGTGAGGTAACGGCCCACCAAGCCGACGATCAGTAGCCGGACTGAGAGGTTGACCGGCCACATTGGAACTGAGATACGGTCCAGACTCCTACGGGAGGCAGCAGTGGGGAATATTGGGCAATGGGCGAAAGCCTGACCCAGCGACGCCGCGTGAGGGAAGAAGGTCTTCGGATTGTAAACCTTTATGATCAGGGAAGAAGAAATGACGTTACCTGAAGATGAAGCCACGGCTAACTACGTGCCAGCAGCCGCGGTAATACGTAGGTGGCAAGCGTTATCCGGATTTACTGGGTGTAAAGGGTGTGTAGGCGGGTTTGCAAGTCAGATGTGAAAATTATGGGCTCAACCCATAACCTGCATTTGAAACTGCAGATCTTGAGTGTCGGAGAGGTAAATGGAATTCCCGGTGTAGCGGTGAAATGCGCAGATATCGGGAGGAACACCAGTGGCGAAGGCGATTTACTGGACGACAACTGACGCTGAGACACGAAAGCGTGGGGAGCAAACAGGATTAGATACCCTGGTAGTCCACGCCGTAAACGATGAATGCTAGGTGTAGGTGCAAAAGCATCTGTGCCGCAGTTAACACAATAAGCATTCCACCTGGGGAGTACGGCCGCAAGGTTGAAACTCAAAGGAATTGACGGGAGCCCGCACAAGCAGTGGAGTATGTGGTTTAATTCGACGCAACGCGAAGAACCTTACCGAAGC
>JAZSET010000010.1:0-3280 GCA_045531795.1 Eubacteriales bacterium
AATAAATGTATATACAGTTAAATGAGTCAGGAGCGGACTTGAAATATAGTCTTTGAAAGGAGACTTATGCAAAAGACAAATGCAATGCGCCTTTTAGATGCAGCGCATATAGAATATACAGCCAAGGAATACGAGTATGACGAAAACGACCTTGCGGGAGTGCATATAGCAAAAAGTATAGGACTTGATGCGGATATGGTATTTAAGACACTTGTTGCAAGGGGAGATGTAACACCGTTTGTTGTGTTTTGTATTCCGTGTGCGTATGAGCTTGATTTGAAAAAATGCGCAAGAGTATCCGGAAATAAGCGTGTTGAGCTTGTTGCAGTAAGGGAGCTTCTGGGACTCACGGGTTATATAAGAGGCGGATGCTCACCGATTGGAATGAAAAAGCAGTTTCCGATATTTTTGGACGAAACGGCAAGGCTTTTTGATAAAATAACCGTAAGTGCAGGAGTCAGAGGCGTGCAGTTGTGTTTGAATCCGGAGGACCTTATAAATTTCACCAAAGCAACACTTGCAGACCTTACAGCATAAAAAAGAAAGAGGAAATTATATGCATATAATACCGCTTGAAAAAGAAAAATATGATTATTTCGAGCTTCATTACAGCTATACTACAAATGAGCATTATAAAGTATCAGTTTTGGAGACAAAAGAAAGATTTGAATTAAACCTTGAAAGATGCGCGTACAGTGAACCGAAGACTGTTGAAAATATAGACACTCTTTATCAGGATTATTGGGATGATGCCGAGGCATACGGAGTATGTGATGACGATTCAGGGGAAATTCTTGGGATTTTTGAATTTGCCGCAGAGGAATGGAATAACCGTTTGCGCATGACTCAGCTTTTGGCAAAGCCCGAACATAGAGGGAAGGGCGTGGGAAAGTTCATGGTTGATTTTGTTAAGAGCGTTGCAAGGGAGAGAGATTACAGAGTTATCGTACTTGAAACGCAAAATTATAACACGCCGGCAATAGATTTTTACCGTTCGCAAGGCTTTAAATTTTGCGGAGGTAACACATATTTCTACTCGAATACCGATATAGAAGATGACGAGGTTATGCTCGAAATGTCATTTCTGCTTGATTAAAAAATCCCGACACTTAGAAAAGTGTCGGGATTTTGATTTATGTGCTGTTAAAAGAATGTGCGAGCTTTTGCAAAAGCATACAACGAGCAGCATAAGCATAAAACTGCGTATAACAAGGATTTTATGTCAAAGCTGTTTGTAAGAGTAAAAATGAGGTTGGGAAGTATACAAGCGATTACGCAAGAGAAAGCTGCAATACTGAAAGCAAAGTATGCCCAAAGCTTTGAATTCATAAAAATATAGTTTTTCTCTTCTTCTCTTTTTGGAACGGCAAGTCCTGCTTCCGAAACAAAAAACATCATTATACAAACAAAAGTCAGAAGTGTGAATGAGCGGGCAGAGGCATTGATCTGTTTTTCGGTGTCAAGAAACAGTACAACGGTAAGGAGCGCAAAATGAAGCGCAGGACACAGCGAAAGAATCGAAGAAAATGCGGCATTTGCTTTTTTCGAAAAGCATTTTTTGAAGAAGTATGCTGCACAGGGAATGCATAAAGCACACTCGGTCAAAATGACTCCAAGAGAAAAAAGACGATGGCTTTTTGCGGCTGATATCTCTGCAGGGGACACATAAAAGTTTTCATAGAGCCTTGAAACGCTTGCGTCAAGAGCAGCTTTCTGTATAACAAAGCTGCAAATTGCATATAAAAACAGCATGGAATATATAATGCCCATAAGAAGAGCGGCTGTCGATGAAGACCGCGTTTTTGTTTCGGTTAATGAAAAAAGAATTTTCTTTTGTAAAACGAATTTAACTGCAATAATTGAAAAAGCAAATATTGCGGCAAGGATTGCAAAAGTATTTCCGGCAAGCTTTGAAGTGTACAACCCGTTTGAATCGGTGAAATTAAAAACAAGTATGAACCTGAATACACACATTGCTGCCGACAAAGAGGCAAATATAAAAAATATTGTCTTAGCGTGCCTGTTGTTATTTACCATATCTCACGAGGACTCCGTTTCACAGTTGATTATATTTTAAAAACATTTGATATATAATAGATTATATATCCAAAATATATAAAGTCAACTGCAAAGTTTCTGAATTTACAGCTTGTATATTAAAAATATACAATTTTAAGGTACTCGTCCTTTCTGCAAGTCGATTTTTTTGGTGCATATTTCACCAAAACCCTTGACATCTTTTGTAAAATACGCTATAATATACCCGTTCATCATTGGGACGTCGCCAAGCGGTAAGGCACCGGACTTTGACTCCGGCATTCGCTGGTTCGAATCCAGCCGCCCCAGCCATATTATAACCCTAACTTTGATAAAAAGTTGGGGTTGTTTTTTATTGTCCTTTTTATTGGACAATAAGTGCGTTAAAATAGAAACAGAGAGGTGATAATAATGGATAATGTAACGCAAAAACTTTATGAAATGTGTCAGAATAACGAATTTAACATTGAGGAAGCTACATCCTTAGCATCAAAGATTGATTTGAATATGCCTTTTCGTGAGCCTCACTATAATTCTGAAACGTTCTTATTGTATACAGCAGTATTTAATCAGAACATCCGAATGGTAGAGCTATTGCTTAAAAACGGGGCTGACCCTAATTTAATTGTTAACTATGAATGTGCACTTTGGGATTTGCAATATAACGTTTATTTTGAAGAAAAATATGAAAGCGACCCTGAAGTTGCTTATGCAGCAGATAATCTAAATTTTCAAATAGCGCAGTTGCTTTTGGAATATGGAGCTGATACTAATATATCTCCAGAGGATGAAGATTTGTTCTCATATGTATTATTTGCAGTTTTTAACGATGATGATACCGGAAGATTACTTGAGTACAGAAGCCATTTTTTAATACTGCTTGTTGCATATGGTGGATGTAATGATTGTTGCAAGCCTGAAATTTTGATTCCTTTTGATAAGACCAATATGGATCAATATGACTTTTCGTTTGTGAAATGTCCTGACAATTATCATCTGTTCGGTGAAATTTTAGACGCTGACTATAATGTAGTTGCCAGAGTTTAAGTATTATGGAGTTGTCTTTTATTTAAAGTTTTGATACACGTATAAGCTAAATGCACCCCCTTTTTGTAAAAAACTTCATACCAATTTTTTAGTGGGTGCAAAAGCACCCTATATGAAGTTTTTATTAAAATTAGCGTTATTTCCCAAAAACATCCTCGGACTTTTGTTCGAGGAGATTTTTACTTTTTTACTTTTT
>JAZSET010000130.1:0-4105 GCA_045531795.1 Eubacteriales bacterium
CTGTCAGTTGTAATGGTCTCGCCGACATGCATGGTGTCATACACAAAATCAGGGAAGTTTTAAATTTCACACTAAAAGGGTGCGAATACAAAGTATCGCACCCTATGATTCTTATTTGGTATTTTTGTCGTCAGACGAGCAGTTGCATTTTTGACTGTTACATGTCTTTGAGTGGGGACATCCTATACATTTCTGGCCGTTTTTCTTTGCTTTGTAAATGTAGTATCCGGCATAGCCGACTATAATTACTAATACTGTTATGATTATCAGATTTTCCATAACTTATACTCTCGCCTTTTTGTCGCTGTCTGATATAAGATAAATCACAACTCCCACAAAAGCAGCCAACGCTATGAGACCGCCTATAAAGCCCGCGCCAAATGTGCCTGTTGTGATAAGTGTACCAATCTGATATACAAGATATCCGACTGTAAATCCAACGCCAAGCTGAAGTGCTACTCCGCCCCAGAGCCACTTTGCACTCCTCATTTCAGCGTTCATTGCACCGATTGCCGCAAAGCAAGGAGGTGTAAAGAGGTTAAACATAAGATATGCAAGCGCTGCAACTGCGGTAAGCCCGGGAGCAACTCCGGGAAGTTCCTTTGTTACATCTGTCAGCGCATAACATACGGCAATTGTTGCCACTACATTTTCTTTTGCAATAAATCCGGCAACCGATGCCGCTGCAAACTGCCATGCATGGTATCCTATCACAGGAACAAGTATGTACGCAAAAGGTCCTGATATTGATGCCAGAATGGATGTATCTGCCGTTTCTGCAACTGTCAGTGACCAGGTGAAGCTCTGCATAATCTGGACCGCTGTGTTGCAAACAAGAATAATTGTTCCAGCTTTTACTATGTATGCCCAGCCTCTCTGACACATCGACTTAAATGCCGACCAGAGGCTCGGAACCTTATAATCGGGAAGCTCCATGATAAAGTACGATTTCTTCGCTTTATTGCCTGTTATCTTATTGACAAGCAAAGCAGAGAGGAAAATAATAACAATACCGGCAAAATACATAAGTGTACCTACCCATGTTGCATCCTCAAAGAATGCTCCTGCAAAAAGTGCGATAACAGGAAGCTTTGCACCGCAGGGCATAAAGGGTGCGAGCATTGCCGTTGCTCTTCTTTCTCTCTCGTTTCTTATTGTACGCGAAGCCATTACACCGGGAATTGCACAACCGGTACCGATTACAAATGAAATAACGGATTTGCCGGAGAGTCCCACCTTTTTGAATATGGGATCTAGAACAACCGAGACTCTTGCCATATATCCGCAGTCTTCAAGGAGGGCTATAAGGAAGTACATTACCATTACAAGGGGCAAGAAGCCGATAACTGCAATGACACCGCCGATTACACCGTCAATAAGAAGTGCCGACAATAGCGGATTTGCATTTTCAAAGAATGTTGCGATCCGGCTCTGTCCTGCCTCGAGGAGTCCTGTCAGCCAATCTGCTATCCAGACACCGGGCCCTGCCTGTGAGATCCAGAACACAGCCCACATAACAAGCGCAAATATCGGAATACCAAGCCATTTGTTTATAAGTACTGCGTCGATTTTATCGCCAAGGTTTTTATCCTTTGTAAGCACCTTACGGCTTTCAACTGCTCTGACAATTTCATTTACAAATTCAAAACGCGCTCTGTCTGCTTTTTCCGCAGCTTCTTTGCTTGAGAAGTCAAAGTCCCTCTGCGTATACGTCGGAGTCTGAACAGTGCCTGTATGTGCAACTGTCAAGTCAATAAGTTTCTTTAATCCGTCATGTGATGTGGAGATTGTTTCAACCACGGGGCATCCGAGTTTTTCAGATAATGCTTGTGTATCAATCTTTGTATCTTTTTTCTTGTTGATGTCGCTCTTGTTAAGCGCTACAACTACCGGAATACCAAGCTCTAACAGCTGAGTTGTAAAGAAGAGGCTACGGCTTAAATTGGTAGCATCAACTATGTTAATAATAACATCGGGGTTTTCATTCTTTACATATGAGCTTGTAATACTCTCCTCAGATGTAAACGGTGACATTGAATATGCACCAGGCAAGTCAACTGCGACAATCTCTTTATCCGAGTTTGCATATATCTTCTTGATCGCGTGCTCTTTCTTTTCTACGGTAACACCCGCCCAGTTGCCGACCTTTTCACTCGAACCGGTCAGGGCATTATACATTGTGGTTTTACCGGAGTTCGGGTTGCCTGTCAAAGCAATTCTCATTATTTCTTCCTCCATATTTATAATCACTGCGGATTTTTTGCAAAGTCATTGTGATTAGCGATTGCTAACTGATAGTCAAAAAATAATAGTCGGACAAGAAAGCAATCCTTATATCAGGATTGCCTGAGCCAACTGATTATCTATATTGTATCTGCCGTCTTTAATTGAAACGACACAGCCACCCGTGTGGCGAGATACTACTGTAATTTTCTCACCGCTGTAGCATCCGAGCGAAAACAAAAAGCTATCAAGCTCTTCGTCGTCGGTTTCGATGCCTGAAATGATATATTCCTTGTTTTCTATTGCATCACTAAGGTTCATATCTGCCGAGTGCCCTGCCCTTTCTTTGGTTACGGTTATACTTTTGCTTGTTAGCGTTTGCTAACTGAGGCTCTGAAAAATCAGTTAACCTCTGCTAACCAGGGTTATTATATCACCGCTAGAAATATTTGTCAATAGGTTTTCGAAAATTTCTGAATTTTGTTTTTTTATGAGTTTTTCTGCTGAAAATGTCCATTTTAAGGCTGTTTTCGTCAGTTTTTGATTTTCACTTGATTTTAGCTTTGTTATATGTTATAATAAAAACACAAACCATATCAAAGGGAGATGATATGCCCATGAAAGAATCAGGCGAAATGTATATTGAATCTATATATGTTCTCTGTGGAGAAAGGCAGGCAGTTCGTTCCATTGATGTTGCGGAGCATATGAACTATTCAAAGCCGAGTGTCAGCCGTGCTGTCGGTCTTTTGAAAAAAGACGGTTATATCACCGTTGATAAGGACGGTTATATATCATTGACCGAGCTTGGCAAGGAAAAGGGCAAAAATATTTTTGAAAGACACACTATTTTAACGAAAATGCTGATATCTCTCGGTGTAGACGAAGAAACCGCCGACGAGGATGCCTGCAGAATGGAGCACGTTATCAGCGAAAAAACTTTTAATGCTATGAAAAAGCATTTTAGCAACAACAAATAATAACCGATTTACGCAAAACATCTCTTGAGACTCTGCTCAACGAGATGTTTTTTCATTTAGTAGTATATTGTTATATTGGAGAAATTATGATTTGGCAAAAGCGAACAGAGTCGCTTTGATAGCATTCTCGGTCAGGGTCGGCTCTGAGAGCCACCGGCACTCATTCACTCCCGACCCGTTCGACTCCCTGCCTCAATCATATGCAAAAAGAATAAGGGCATCTTTTGATGCCCTTATTCTTTTTGGGTAAGAATGCATATTTTGATACAAATTCCTTCACTTGTTTTAATGTGGTTTTTTGACCACCGTTTTGAAAAAGTGACCACCACTCTGCTTTTGATACTTATTGTATGTAGACTAATTGTATTCAACGAACTATAATATTTAATATAGGAGGCGTAATTATATAGACATTGTAAAAGTTTTTGGAAATAACCTGAAAAAATATCGTATTGCTATGGGAATTTCGCAGGAAGCATTTGCAGATAAATGTGGAATGCACCGCACTTATATTAGCGCTATCGAATGTTGCCGCAGAAGCATCTCCCTCGAAAATATACAAAGAATTGCTGATGCACTAGGAATCGAAACATATAAACTATTTATAGAAGGAGAGAGAAATTCAAATGAAATATGAAGTTTTTCAAGAATGGGTTTAGGTGCTCACATCAAGGCTCAAAAACTGCATGATGTTGCATATGAGAAGGCCTACTGTAGAGCGTATGACAGATTAAAACACCGTAAGCGTGCAGGAACTATTGATACGAAAACCTGGAATAAGTTGGTCGTTGAAATTCAGGATATTCGTGATGATGCAAGAGCCGGCAAAATTTCTGATGCCGAGGCTGTTGAAAAATTAAACAAATATTAAACAAAATGAGGTTAAGCATAAAAAGTATGCT
>JAZSET010000077.1:0-3518 GCA_045531795.1 Eubacteriales bacterium
CAAACGCATACTTATCACCATAAGGTGTAAAAGTACCTGTCAAAACATCTGTAGCCCGACTTGTTGTTTCAAACAGATAAACCGTATCCCCTTCAAGGGCGGTATTATCAGAGAGCTTTGCTCCCTCCTTAATTTTCAGAGAATATCTGTTTGCCGGCTCTAAGGACGTATCAAGGTTAACAGTTACAGTCCTCTTATCATCATCGCCGAGGGCAATGCTCTTAATCTTCACCTGTGAAATTTCATTTTCCAGCGAAAAACTATCGGGAGTTATTGTGTCATCTAAAGGACGTGTAGTTTTAAATGTAAAGCTGTTCTTACTGAAATCGACTGAATCTATGACATTTGTTCCGCTGACGCTTTCAGCAAAAGCAGACTCAACCACTTGATAATGATAACAATTATCAACTTCTATTGTGCTGCCTTCATTAAAATTCAGCCACATTCTTATTACCCCACCGACTGCGGTGGGAAGATTATCCTTTGTATATGCCAAAACATCCTTAGCCTCTATCTTACCGTCAATCCTTAAGGTTGCAAGTCCCGTTTTGTGACTTACAGAAACCTCAAAGGAATGCCAGCTTGCAGGATTTTCAATTGTTTTAACCGTTGCGCCATTTATCTGCACCTTGCCGCCCGCCGTATACGTAAGAATATTTGCATATGAATTACTCGGTTCGTTAGAC
The DNA here is from genome assembly GCA_045531795.1 of Eubacteriales bacterium. Taxonomy (GTDB): domain Bacteria; phylum Bacillota; class Clostridia; order Oscillospirales; family CAG-272; genus UBA4717. The sequence continues at coordinate 687 of JAZSET010000077.1, forward strand.
TGTCCGCGTACAGAAATCTGGGTAATGTTACCCGTTTCGGCGATATTGTCAAAGCGTACATCAATTGAAAAAACAAGCCTTTTATCTATGGTAGCATTTGGGAAGATCGTCTGCAAATATTGATCCGTCGTTTTTTGCTTTGCCGTGATAGAGAGCATATCGCCGTTATCGCTATCCCTTGTATCTGTCTTAACCGTAAAATAAGAGGGGTTAACATTTACAGATATGTCATCAAGCTTCGTTCCAGTTTCGGTATAGTTAAGCTCAAACCCGTCAAAGGCACTTCCCTTTTTATCAACATCCTTGTATGATGCCACCGTAAACACCATTGTTTCCTGATAATATTCGTTTCCTGATTTTATCAGGGCATCAACTGTGTGCATACCGAGTGCTGTCCCTGTAAGGTCAAAGCTGAACGGTGCCTCGCTATCGGTTGCAACTATATTATCATCAAGCTTTAAGAGGACTGACTCGGCGCCCGCTGCCGAAACGATAAATTCGTCAAGGTCTTCCTTATCGACAATGCCTGTATTTGGCACCGTAGGAAATGAAATTACAGGTGTTGTCGCAGGGGGCGTAACAACATCTCCTTCACCATCGCCGCTCTGAGTTTCTTGTGCGGTTTCAAACAGATACACAGTATCCTCGCTTATAAGATTATTGTCGGCAAGCTGTGTATCCTTCTTAATTTTAAAAGTGTAATTACTTAAAGGAGTAAACGCTTCATCAACAGTAATTGTTACAATAGATTTATCGTTTTCATCAAGAAGCACCGATTGTATACCTTGAGATGCATTTTCAAGTGAAAAGTTTGCTGCGCTTACGGTGTCGCTTAGCGGACGGGAGGTTTTAAACGAAAAGCTCTTTGTGTCGGGATTAATCGTATCAATTACATTTACCCCACTCAAGCTTTGCGCATAAACCGACTCTGCAAGCTGGTAGTTAAAGCAATTATCTACCTCGATGGTTTCGTTTGCACTTGAATACAGAAACATTCTGATTACGCCGCCGATTTTAGTAGGCAGATTATCATTTTTGTAGGCATAGTAGGTTCCCGTCTGCTTTATTCCGTCAATCCAAAGCTCCTCCGCTCCTGTTTTATGATTTACCACCATTTTAAAGTTATGCCACTGCGTTGGTGTTGCTACAGTTGTAACCGCTGTTCCGTTTACCTCTACCACTCCGTTAGCCTTGTAATTTAACATATTTCCAAATGAATTACTTGGCGTATTAGACTGAGTGCGTGCGAAAAATCTCGCACTTGAACCTGTAGCTGCAACATTTTGAAAGCGTATATCAACTGAAAAAACAAGTGTTCTGTCCAACGAAGGACTCGGAAAGCTTGTCTGTAAATTTTCATCAGATGCTTTTACCTTGGCAGTAATGGAAAGCATATCGCCGTTCTCGCTGTCGCGCGTTTTGGTCTCAACAGTAAAATTATTGGGATTAAGATTTACGGATATGTCATCAAGCTTTGTTCCCGACTTAGTATAGTCAAGGTCAAATCCGTCAAAGGCACTTCCGCGTTTATCAACGGAAACATCTGTCACAACCGTAAAAGCCGTTGAAGCATCATACTCTGTTCCTGAAGCGCTTGCTACAACGTCAACTGTATGCATACCAAGCGCCGCCCCCGAAATGTCGAAGCTGAAAGGAGCTTCGACATCGGTTGCAACCACATTACCGTCAAGCTTTAAGAGAACTGACTCGACACCCTCTGCTGAAACGGTAAATTCATCGAGGCTTTCTCTATTAACAATGCCTGTATTCGGCACTGTAGTAAATAAAATCACAGGATCTGTTGCAAATACAGATAGAGGAAAAATGCCAAGCATCATTAAACCGGATAACAGTACCGACATTATTCTTTTCATCATAACTCTATTACCTCCATTCTGATTTACCTCTTTTTCAGTGCATAAAACTCTGTCGTTGAGAACCACGTGCTTGCGCTGCATCCCTTTGTCAGGTAACGAATATAACGAGCTGTTACCGGAGGAAAGTCGTATATCTCAATATCTAAGGTTTTACCGGAGCTGCTTCCCGAATAAGCCCTTGTCCATTCCTGTCCGTCCATAGAAACCTCTATATCAAAGGTGTTTACACGAGTGTCTCCAAGATAGACTGCCAGAGCAACTGCATCAATAATCTGCGGTTTTCCCAAATCAAGTCTTCCCCAGGTTTCACCAATACTGTTTATGGCATATTGTGTTTTAATATTGTCATCAATAAGGTTGTCAGGACCATTCTGCGGTTCGGGAAGGTTATTACCCTCAACGCCGTATACCTGCAATCTTTCATATCCGAAAATATCTGAAAGCTTTGGAAGCGTTTTGAATGTTACCGTATATTTGTTATACATCGTCGGATCTGACTTATGACGCAGGAATATTGTAACTGCATCTGTAAGATTTGCAGGCTGCGTAAATTCACAAGTAAAGAGCGACTTATCATACAACGGCTCAATAATTGGGGGATTGCTTCCTTCGGGCAGCTTATATACCATCGAGCTGCCTTCAGCATCAAACGCATCACTCTCTTCACCGTTAAAGCATATTCCCTGAAGTCTCGGAAGGTCTACACACTCTCCATCGGGAATTGTCCATTGTGAAATTGGAATATTCTGCATAAGCTGACCGGAATTCGGGTCCTCAAGCGGAATATACTTCGCTTGTATGTACAAATTCTTATCCGCTTTAGTATGCAAATAAACCTTCGTAAATGAATCTGTAGAATTTTTCATAAGCTGCGGTGATGAAGGAAGCGGCTTTGCCGGTCCTGTTTCAAGAACTGCATCCCTGCCGTCTGTCATAATTTTAAGTAAAACCTTTT
>JAZSET010000036.1:0-11343 GCA_045531795.1 Eubacteriales bacterium
TTTGTTTCTTCTTTTGCCTTTTTTACGGCATTATCAAGCATATTCTTTGTCATACTTCAACTCCCATTTCCTTTAACGCATTTTGGTAATCTTCTTCTGTTGCCTGTTCCTTGTTCATTTCGCTTTCGGGAATAACAACAGCATTGAATCTACTCCAATCGAATAGAGCAGAGTAGTCAATGTCTCTGTTATAAGGAATAACCTTAATCTGTTCTCCTGTTTCAAAATTCATTTCTATGTTGATTTCGTCAGGAAAATAGAATACATATCCGTCTTTTGCAGTGACACGCCAACCGCTTAATACATTATCAGCAAATCGCTTTTCTACTGTTAAATTTGGATATATATTATGTTCGGTGTCCTTTTCATAAGTAAATTTCATATCACGCCACCGCCCAATTCTTGCTGTATGCTATCTGCAATTCTTCATCTGTTAATTTTCCCTTGTTTGTTGCTCCGAGTGTCACTTTCCAAGTAGTACCGCTTGTGTCTTCAGAATAATCATATAAGGCATTTATAATTCCCATTAGACTGTCGTATGTAAGTTTTGGTGAATCACTTACCGAAAAGCCATTTTTTCCTATTGTGCCTGTGATATAAAGTTCTTCAAGAGCCGTGTCTTTGCTAAAAACATTGTTATACGCAGTTGTTTTTGAAACTTTTATTTCAAGCCTTTTTAAATTTGAGTTTCTCGCTACAACATATGCCGAGGCTTTACTGTTTGACATATCAATCAACGGCAAGCTCTCAAACAAGTTGTTATAAAAAGTGTATGATAATGAAGTCGCGCTTGAAGTATCGAGAACCACTCCTAAATCTTCCAATATTACTTTTAAATTACCCGTAATACTAGTATCTCTAAAAATTGAAGAAAACGAATCCGAACCACTTGGCTTTATATCATACTTGGGTTTGAATGTTTCATTGTTCCACCCCGCTCCGTAAAAAGCACCGCTGTAATTTGTCAAGTTGCCGTTCTGCTGATAGCTGTCCCAAAATCTGTCGTATTCGGACTTTACACCGTCTGCGTGTCCCTCGTTGTACTTTATAGGCAATTGTGCTTCAAGCTCTGTATTCTCCGCTTCAAGCTGTTCGTTTTGGTTTTGTAAAGATTGATTTGTTTGAGTAAGTGTTCTGATTTCCACTCGTAAATCGGTTTGTTCTTCCTCAAATGCCACTATTTGTTCTTCAAGCTCTGCGACCTCTGCTTCAAGTTGAATTTTCTGCTCGGTAAGTGTTCTGATTTCCACTCGTAAATCGGTTTGTTCTTCCTCAAATCCCGCTATTTTTTCTTCAAGCTCTGCAACTTCAGCAAGAGGAAGCTCTGTGCCTTTATATGTAATCTTCCTTACAGGTATTGTTGTATCTATACTCATTGTCGTTTCCTTTCATAAGCGTTAGTATGTTTCAAAATTTACTGTGCCTGAATGGTCTACTTTAATAAAGAAACATTGGTTTACATATCCAGAGTCATAGCTTGTTGCAATATCCCAATCGAAATTTTCAGTTGCTTCAATTTCATCCAGATTTTTATAGCCTTCCGTTGATGAAATATATGTATAAACATCCCCGTAGACAAGAACGCACGAATGTTTCAGCACCTGTAAAACTGCTCTTGAACCGCTGGATAGTGTGAGCCTTTTTGTTATGCCTTCGGGAGAAATATATTGAAGCTCCAAGTTGCCCTCATAATCACCCTCAATAACATTTATAGTTACATCACAAGTCTCATCCTCTATTGCAGTGCGTTCCCCTATGATTTTCTCTCCGTTTACATAGGCTGTCTTTCCGAATGCTATATCTGCTGCAGTAGCATCGGCATCACTTGTATCGACAAGCACAGAACCCTCATCAGCGTCTGTTATGTTAATATCTTGTGTTTCATCACCATTGTCTGTAGCTTCTATGTTGTATTCGCCTACTTTTACTTCGGTTACTATGTCTATAGGTCTTTTACAATACTTTCCTGCGGTATCAAGTGTTGAAGTGCCGTTTTTGCTAATAACTACTTTTGTGTTTGCCATTATAATACCTCCCCTTCATATACAGGAAGTGAAGCAAGTACCGACTCAACCAGTTCCTGTCTTTCCAACGGAGTAAAGTAATCAACACCTTTTTCGGGAGTATCGCCTTTGTCGCCTTTGTCACCCTTGTCGCCTATTGGCCCCTGTGCCTTAGCACCGGAGTCAACAAAAGAGCCGCTTCCAGAGTCAAACACATACCAATTGCCATTTTCACCAACATACGGGTACCGGGAACTTGCAAGCTCTGCACCGGCCTTTGCTGTTTCTGCACCGGCCTTTGCTGTTTCTGCTGCGGACTTTGCCTTTTCCGCACTTGTTTTTGCTGAAATTGCATCAGATTTTGCCGCCTCAGCTTCATCTTTTGCGGTCTCCGCATCCAAATATGCAGTAGTTGCTTCCATTGCCGAATCTGCCGCTTCGTTTCTCATTCTGTCTGTTGCTTCCATTGCCGAATTTGCTTCATCTACGGCACCAATTGCTGCCTGCTGAGCAGCAATTGCCGAATCTTTAGCTGATATTGATTCATTCTTTGCTGAATTAGCTACTTCCGCAATACCGTCAACATAAGCCTGCAACTCTGCCTTGTCTTCTTCGGTAAGAATATAGTCCTTGCCATGTAGCGACGCAAGCCATTCTTCAAGTGTTCCCTCAAAGCCTTCTTCTACCGCTAACTCATAAGCACTTTTACCATCAAGGCCGAGAACCTGCGACACGCCGCCGCTTAAGTTTTTGCTGCCTGATACATTACCTGTTATGCTCATACTATCACCTCATCTCCGCCCTCAGGATACAGTCTCAATATCTTGTGTCCGTTTTCATCATATCCGACTATAGTCTGAGGATTAGTGTCGGGATTGAGCTCGATTTCATATGAATATTCATAAGGCTTGGATATAACTTTTCCAAGCTTTGTGTCCTCGCCATCGAGTTTGATATTTACTTCTGTACACTCTTCTTTGACAATGACATCTTTTATAAGCTTAACATCTGAATAATCCTTTTTTTCAAAGACCTTCAGCCTTACCACATCACCCGCTCTGAAGGTGTACGCCTCTCCATTATCCGCAACTGCATTGACAGAGAATGCTGCCGCATCCCCTCTCGTGATATAAATGGATTTATCTTCGTTAATCTGTATCATATCTTACCTCAACAGTTCGTACTGCTCTATTGCCTTATCAATAAGACACATATTATATTCGGGAATAACATAGCCGGTACCCTCGACATATACAAGAAGCTGACCCTCTTCAATCTCGATTTCCTGATGTGACTGTTCTGTCACAGTCTTGCCATTTTTGCGCTTGTAACTTCTCTTCACATCAGTTATAAGCACTCCGCCTTTAATTTCCTGCTTGACGGTAAAATCATAGCCTTCGTCTGTGTCGTGGTCGTCGCAAAGGAAAACATCACTGCCATCCCATTCGAAACCGCCGTAAAATGCAAGATTTGGAACAATAACATACTTCTGTAAATTCTCAACTTTTTTCATATCTTTTTCTCCTTTTCCGTGCCTGCCGGAATTGCACCGGCTTTACTTTTAACACGATATAAACGGGAGACGGAACGCCGCCCCCCGTTTTTTCTTAATAAAGCACAGCTGCTTTTACTGCTGCGTTATCAGGGACAAGCTTAATTGTTCCGTCTTTGTCAGCCCACTTTGCTGATTCAAAGCGGAATACAGCAAACGCTCCTTCAGCAAGCTCGAATGTTTCATCGTCTCCGCTTGCATAGTAAGAGCCTGATGTGGGCTTCTTAACAGTGATACTGTGAGCATTTCCGGTATCGGTATTCTGAATAACAACAACAATATTTGAATCAATTGTCTTCGGGAGCTTAAAAGATAAGCCGTCAGCGGCAGCAGTTGCCGCCTCGAAAACAAATTCGGTAACCTTGTTGAGTACACCCATAACAGGTGTCATTTCCTTAATAGCCATTTATTGTAACACCTTCCTTTTCTCAGTGAACCTTGATTACATAAAGCTCTTTAGGTCTTACAAGCTTTGCACCGTAAACGTGGAGGCCCTTAACAATATCAGCAAAGCCCTTTTCCTTGCGTGCTGTTTCAACCTTGTCAATCTGACCGGCGAAGGCAATAGCCTTCTTTGTACGGACCATTTCATATGTATCTGCACCGTCAGAGTAAAGGTTATTCGACATACGGAGGTAAGTATTTGCATACTTGCCGAGAGCGCCGTGCTTTACGAATTCGTCATTGTTTGTGAAAAGTTCAGCAAGTTCATGGCGAATACCGACGATGTGCTCAGGCGTAAGATCAGCTGCAAGCTCTGCAGTCTGAGGAACATTGTTGCCATAAAGCTTGATGTGCGCCTCATCAATAGGCTCAAGATAGCTCGTTAATGTTGAAAGGTCGGTAGAAGCCGACATCATATCCTTGTTAGCATTCTTTGCCTGCTTGCCGACAAAGGCGTCAGCAGACTCCGCAAGAGCTTCCTTTGCTTCATTGAACTGTGTTTCGAGATAACCGGGCTTTGACTGTGCCTTGTCGATATCGTCAACCTCAAAAGCAAACGCATCTGACTCTGTTATATCGAAATACATTGAATTGTCACCGAGATTTTCGATATCTAAATCCTTACCCGGGACATACTTCTGAATTGTAGGTCTTACAGCACCGACAATAGTGAGTCTCTTGCCAAGCTTAAGCTCACCTTCAAACTGATAGTCGCACCAATTGCCGAGAATCAGAGCCTTATGCAGTTCTGTCTGGCAATATTTCGACCAAAATACAGGCTTAAAATTTTCTGTCATTTTAAATCATCCTTTCTTTGTAAGTAGTTACCACTTGGTCATAGACTCCCTGACTCTCTTCATAATGATTGGATTTTCATAATCCTTTTCGCTTAATTTGTCCACATCATCAGGAGAATAGAAAGTCTTGGTGTCATCAACCGTTGTATTTTTCATAGAACCGATTTTTTCCACCTTAGCCTGTGGCTTTGACTGTGTGTACAGCTTGTACACCGTTTCTTCGGGAGTGTCTTCCACAAACTGTCTTCTGAACTGCTTGTAGTCATCACTTTTATACACATCGGGATTTACTCCGAGACTTGAGAGCGTCTTTTCCCTCTCTGAATTTGCAAAATGCTTTGTCAGGATTGAATAAACCGCCTTCTCTCGTGCGGTCATATTGGTTGCACCGATGGAAGTAAGACGGTCTATCTCCTCCCTGACATCATCATATCCGGAATCAATGATCTCATCTGCATCAGCCCTTGCAAGTCTTTCAAGGTCTCTCTGAGAATAAATCTGTGCATTCGGTTTTGCGGGAATACTTTTTCCCTTGTCAGCGTAAAAGCCGGCAAGTGTGTCTGCCGCTTCTTCAACGCTTTCTGTTCCAAGACCCGCCTTAACAACATTCTGAAGATAATCGGCATCACGATACTTACGCTCGAATTCCCTCTCGATGCGTCTGACATCTCTTCTGTGTCGTTTCTCTATGAGCTCGTTAACTTCTTCCTGTGTAAACATTTTTTCTGCGGGCTTGTTTTCTTCAACATTTTCTTCTGTGGCTGTTGCTTCCACGTTTTCAGCAACCTCTTCGGTTACAACTTCTTCATTGTTATTTGTTTCAAATTCCATAACAATTTCCCTTTCCTACTTTTGTACCGAGGCTTGTTCCCTCAAATCCATATGCTTTTTTGTTATGACATCAATGTTCGGTCATATAAATAAGCCTTGCGGCATTACTTACCTCATATTTCTTTGCATTTGTGCAGCCTGTGCCTGCCTCTGAAGCATCATCTGCGCGTCAGCAATAGTCTGAGCCTGATCACCGGGCGAAGAATTCAAGAATTGTGATTCTCTTGTCATCATTTCCTGTGCTCTTGCCTGAATCTCGGCAATCTTCATCTGTTCCTTCTGGTGTTCTTCCAGAACCTTTAAGATTTTGTCTTTAGGCATAACAGAATCATCATCAAGAGTCTGTACCCAGAGCTTTAATTCAGCAATACGGTTTGTGTTAAAATAACCGCCCTGTAAAAGCTTTTCAAGGCTTTGCTCCTGGGCATATTTGTCAAAGGCTCCCTTTGGTGTTATATCTACCTTGACAGCTGCCTCGAGTGCCTTGAGCGAATCCTTTAATACCTCGACTAAAACAACTGCGCTTTTGCCTGTTGTGGGGTCTGTTACCTCATCCTCAAGCTTGATACTGTCATTATACACAGTTATAATGTCAAGCCATATACGGGCTAAATCCTCACAAAAGCCCTTGGTAAATACAAGATGCTCGGTGAGCGGCTGCTGTGATGCCTGCTGTACCGCAAGAATAGCTCTTCCCGAAGCCTGCTCGGGATTTATCTCACCTGTAGCAATTTCGCCGGCTCCCGCAAGTTCTCTTGTAGTCTGAATAAGCTCATTCTGCAGTTTTTCAACATCAGAAGACATAACAGCGGGCTTGACAAAAGAAAGTATCTTGGAAACATCGTCAACCGTGTCTCCGCCCTTTACTTTAATAACACCGCCGACATTGTCAAGAGCTGCAGTATTTTGTATTTTATCGACATTTGCAATCTTCTGAGTGTATGCAGTGTTCTTAATAGTAAGCGCACGCCTCATAGCAGTCTTGTTTGTTTCAAGCTGATTTGGTATAAGCTGTCTTACTTCTCCCTCTCCACGGGCAGAACCCTTCTTGTCTTCCCAGATGAGATGTGCAACAGGATAATAAGTAAGTCCGGTGTCTGTGTCCTTTTTTATTTCAACACAGCGGGTAGACTGTGCAAAATGTACTGTGCCGTTTTCCTTGTAAAGCTTGGTAACGACGGTACACATCCCGTCTTTTTCATATTTTGCCGCTTCTCCCGCCTCTTCAAGGTAATCGTTGTCACCTATAATATGTCTGAGTTCTTCCTTGCTGACACCATTTTTTTTGGCAATATTCTGTGCCTGTACAACAGACATACGCTTTTTGATAATTATGTAAGGCTGACTTTGTATGTCGGAGTCATTTTCGTTGCCGTAGAAGATATCGTTTTTGTTGATAACCTCATTTATTGGCAGACCCGTCAAAGAATCAACCGTAACATATATAATTCCCTCGTCATTGATAGCGGCATCCTTTACAACAAGCCTGAGCTTCAAGTCCATATAGTCCTTTTCCCAGATGTTCGCCGCTTTCTTGTTGAGAAGCTTGCAAATTTTTTCAGCATTTTTACGGAATTCTCTGTTCTCAAAATTCTCGGAAGAAAAGTTTATAGCATACTGATTTGACAGTACAATGCCCGTCTTGTAGCGGACAATAGGCTTGATGAAGTTGTACTGTACTTTTTCAATGCCCTTCAGTTTCAGCCCGTGCCATTGGTCACCGTTATACATACGGTAGTTTACATCCGTATCTGTAAACATACCAATCATACGGCAGTAGGATACACCCTTGTCGTATAAGGCCCAGATATCGGTTTCCTTAATTTCGTTTAAATTCATTTCACCACCGCCTTATTTAATGTCCCTTTGATGAGCATCGGTTCCGTCATATACGTTTATGTTATGAATCATATCCTCAATAGCTTCTCTGCTCTGCTCTTCTTCTTTTTCGGCAGCCTTTTCCTTAAGGTAAGTCACGGGACCTGACAGCTTAACACGGTCACCCCTGCAAATCTTCTGACCGAAATTTATGCCGATAGCAAGGCAAACTATATTTGATATGACTATCAAAAAAGCAATTATGATAAACTGCATTACTTCACCTTCCCGGTCTTCTTGGAAGCTGCTTTCTTACCCTCTCCTGCGGTCTTCTTGGGAGCTGCGGTCTTGTCCCCGGGAGAATCAAAAAAGTGGCGTGCTTCTTCAAGAGTCTTTACATTTGAAACATCATGCCCCTCTTTTTCCTGCCTTGCCTTCCAGCTTTTCAGAAGTTTTTCTTCTCTCTTTTCTCTTTTTGTTTTCATTTTCGTCGTCCTTCCTATACAACAATTATTTTTTCGCCGTAATCTCTGTCACTTTCCTCTTCTTCAAAAGAGAACTGATAAACAGGATTAACGGCAATCGGTTCATCATCCCATACAACCTGGCCAGTTGCCTGATGTGCAATCGCAATTGACATAACCTTGTCGTCGTGATAACCATCAAGAGCCTCTTTCTTGCCATTTTCTTTTTTGACCATCGTAAGCATTTCACGAAGTGTCTTTTCATCATTGAAAATTTCCGGGCAATCCCTTACAAGCTCAACAAGAGAGCCCAGTATCAAAGGCTTTGTCTTCCTGTTGGTATTAAAACCAAATTGACGGGTAACAGACTTATCAAATCTGTCAACCGTTTCTCTGACATAAAATTTCGGATATCCGAGCTCTTCAAGCTTTTTCTGCGGGTATGTACTGTAGTTTGTTTCAATCGCCATCAAAGCAAAGCCATAATACTTACCGAGACAATACATTTGTTTTGCATATAAGTCCTCGTCCGTCTTCATAGTCAGCGTTGCGACCTGCTCAAGACTCTTTGCATCTATAACATCACTTGAAAATTCATCTCCAAGCGTGTCGCCTGCGGTATCACCGCCTATAGCATACTTGGTAAATGCGGGCTGATTCGGCAGCTTGAAAATCTTGATAATACCGTTTTTATCGTTAACCCATCTGATGTCACTCATTGTATTTTGCATTGCTTTTGCTTCGTCATAAACAAAATAGCCTTGCTTGATAGGCTTCGGTATCTCTCTGAGCCTTTCAATGATTTTCTCTTTGTCAAAAATACAAAAGCCGGTGCTTATAAATGCTTCTTCAGGGCAGCTCGGATATTCCTGCTTGAATTGCTCTAAATTATTCTGACAGTTGTTCCTGATGCACCATCTTCGCCACTCTAACTGATCAAGAGTGAGATTATATAAATCCTTGAGCCTTTTTTCTTCTTCCGTAAGCTTAAAACCGCTGTACGGCATAGAGTATTCCGGAAGTTCATACCAGGCAACAAAAAGCGGAATAAAATCGCTCTCGCCGTTAATTGCCTGCTCCCAGAGTTCCTTGAACTTCTCAAATCCGTTGGCAGTGCTCTCGATTATAATCATTGTGTCGGGCAAATTAGGCACCGCCTGCAAAAGACCTGTCAGCGTTGCCGTTACATCACCCTCCCAAAAGGCAAGTTCTGATAAATGCAAATTGTCAAAAGTATCAGAACGGCCGACACCGCTTGTTCCCGCCGTCATACACTTTATTTTGCTCTTGAGCCCGGTCCCTTTGTCGTTGTCGAAAATAAGTTCCTGTGCATTGCTCTTTTTAATGCCCGGCTTTATGCTTTCGGGAAGCTCGTCGAGCATAAGCTTACTCATATTGAAAAGGTTTGATGTAGCCGAAGCAAGATGTGTTATAATGCCTGTCCGCCTGTTAAACTTGGTAACAGTGTCCTTAAATAAAATGCTTTCAACAAGAGTAGAAAAGCCCATCTGACGAGCCTTGAGAATAATTACTCTCACCGGCTTTTTTGCCGCTTTCTGCTCTTTTATGATGTTGTAAAGCCTCTCTTGCGGAGCATTTAACTTAAAATCAACAATTTTTCCTTCCTTGCTCCGGATTTTTATGTATTTTTCAATATACTGCTTTGTGTTAATATTCATCCTTGCCAGTCACTTCTTTTAAAAGTTCCTCATAAGGAGCAATCGCCGCAGTAACCGTTTCTTCACGCTTTTCGGCCCAACCCGAAAAATTGTTTGTAAGGCTGAATCTTGCGCCATTACTGCCTGCGTCAAATAATCTTTCTTCTGTATATTGCTCTATATATAATTTCGCGCGTGTTATCGTGTCAACAAATTCAGGTTTTCCCTGATAGTTAAGCAAAGCCTGCCTGGAAGTAAATCCGAGAGCATAAGCAAGGCCCGTTATTGTCAGAGGTCTTACTCCCCTCTTAACAGGCTGTCCGTGCTTATCAGTAACGAGCCGCCCTTTAGAGTCTTTGATGTATTCGCCCTCGCAGCTTTTGAAGTATTTTTGTATTGCCTTTTCCATCTCTGCGGCTGATTCATATATAGGCGGTCTGCCTGCCGTTTTCTTCTTCATACGGGTCTCCTTTCTGAAAATGCACCTTAGGCGGCACCGGGTACCGCCCCAGGAGGTAAGGTATTTAACAGACAAGACGATTCATGCAAGTCTTGCCTGCAGGTGCTTATATGTGAAAAAGCACCTGTATTTAAACAAGTGCTTTTGTCTGCATCATTTCACAATTTCATTATACAACGCTTTTCGGCGCTCTGCTTCCCGAAAAATTCCCAAGATTTTAAATATCAACAACTCCATAGCAAAATATAGCGAATTTCCGCAAAGCATTATTCTTCATACGGTACAGTTCAGACTGCGACACATGAAGCTCATCACACAGGCGGTATATGTGGTCCTTCTGGGGCTTTATATAAAACATTTCAAGAATACGTCTCTCGTTCTTCGACAAGTTTTCAATGCCTTTTTGAGTATGCTCTATTTCCCAAAGAGCAATTTTTTTGTTGTTCTCAAGTTCTGTACGCCAGGCAATATTGTCAATAAGCCGTTGCTCTCGGCTGCTTTCCCCGCTTTTGCCGACAGTCTTGTCGTGACTTACAGAGCTTAACGCCGTAAAGCTTGCCTCCAGATGTCTGAGTTCGTCATCAATCTGCTTAATAGCAAGCTTCTTTGCTTCAAATTCCTTGAGCCTTTGCACGGCAAAGTATGTATAATCCACCTATACCACCTCTTTCACTATGATTTTTATATAATTTTCTTCGTGCAAATACATTTCACACCCTCGTACCCACTTTGGACCGTCATCAACAATGAGCCTGCCCTTAAGCGCATCCTCAATCATTTTGAAGTACATAGCGTGATTAGAGCAGTCTAAATTGTCGCAAAAATACATAGAGATTATAACAGGCTTGTCAAACGGGATCTTTCGCACCCGTTGTCTGGTCATTTCGATATGTACAAGCGAATGCCAGAACTCGGCATCTTCCCGTCTTTCCCTCCAGGACTTACCGGAATAATAGGCATTTAAGCCATAAGTCCGCGCCCATTGTGATTTACCCGCCTTTGTTTCAGGGTAATTTATAATAAACTGCTCCAAGGCCATTTGTTGAGCATTCCTTTCTTTTGAGTCTCTTGAGTGGGTGTAAAGTTTCACATAGGGGTGCCCTTTGCTTCGGCGACGATAATATATCTTGTTTTGCACCCCGACTTCGTCGTGAAACTTTACACATCTACAAGGTAATTTAAGCGGACCCTTTTTCCCGCTTTTTGAGTAGCAGTATTTATATAACTATGTAACTTTTGAAATCTTGTTCTTGCTCACATCTTTTACATATTTAAAATATAGATATCCATATGGTGTATCTTTAATTTCAACAAGT
>JAZSET010000005.1:0-2111 GCA_045531795.1 Eubacteriales bacterium
GTGTGCTGAGATGTAATTATGCAAAAAAGCAATATACTAAATAAGAAAAATGTATGATATAATTAGTATGTTTTCCAAATTCTGCCCACTTGACTGTTTTTTGAATTTGTGATATAATTCTTAGGACAACAATGTGTATACTAAAATACACAAATGTTTATTTTCGTGTCATACAATGAGCCAGCGGCGCATAATAAATTTTGACACATAAACTGAAAGGGAAAACACAAATGAACAAATCCACAGTAAGAGAAAATCTTGAATCAAAGCTTTCGCGCTATTTCGGCGTATCTCCAAAAGAAGCAACGAAGGAGCAGATGTACAAGGCGTGTGCCATGACAGTTAAAGACATACTCGCCCAAAAGCGCAATGATTATAAAAATACTGTCAACAAAAATGCCGGCAAGCGAGTTTACTATATGTGTATGGAATTTTTGCTCGGCAGATCTCTCAAAACCAACCTTAACAATCTTGCCCTTGAGAAAGATTACCGCAAGGTGCTTGACTCTATGGGCTTTAACCTTGATGATTTATACGAGCAAGAGCCTGATGCAGGACTTGGAAACGGCGGACTTGGAAGACTTGCCGCCTGCTTTATGGACTCGCTTTCTTCTCTCGACTACCCCGCAACAGGTTTCTCTATTCTCTACGAATACGGTCTTTTCAAGCAAAAGCTTGTTGACGGTCTTCAGGTTGAGCTTCCTGATATCTGGCTTCCCGGTGGAGAAGTATGGCTTGTTCCGAGAACAGACCGTTCTTTCAAAGTAAGATTTGGCGGACGAATTAAAGAATCCTGGGAAAACGGAAGATGTAATATTATATATGAAGACTCCGAAGAAATAGAAGCAGTTGCAAACGACATGATGATTTCCGGTGCCGACAGTGAGGCTGTCAGCCTTTTAAGACTGTGGAAAGCACAGGATATCGTTAACTTTGACATGGGACTTTTTACACAAGGTCAGTACATGAAGGCTGTTGAAAAGAACACAAATGCAGAGGCTATCTGCAAAGTGCTGTACCCGTCTGACAATCATGTTGAGGGCAAAATGCTTCGTCTTACCCAGCAGTATTTCCTCACTTCTGCATCCTGCCAGAGCATTATAAGAGACCATATGGCAGTTTACGGAACTCTTGACAACTTTGCTGACAAGGTTTCAATTCATATTAACGACACTCATCCTGCCCTGTG
Source organism: Eubacteriales bacterium (assembly GCA_045531795.1). Taxonomy (GTDB): domain Bacteria; phylum Bacillota; class Clostridia; order Oscillospirales; family CAG-272; genus UBA4717. Next base: position 1,190 of record JAZSET010000005.1, read on the forward strand.
CGTTCCTGAACTTATGAGAATATTCATAGATGAATATTATCTGTCATGGGAAAAGGCGTGGGACATCGTTACAAGGGTATGCTCATATACCAACCATACAGTTATGCCTGAGGCACTTGAAACCTGGAATGAAGACTTATTCCGCCTTAAGCTTCCGAGAATATACATGATCATATGTGAAATCAACCGCCGCTTCTGCGACGAAGCATGGACACGATTCCCCGGCGGCTGGGACAAAATAAGCGGAATGGCAATCATTGCATACGGACAAATACGCATGGCAAATCTAAGCATTGTCGGCTCTCACTGTGTTAACGGTGTTTCGGCACTTCATTCCGACATTCTCAAAAAATCATGTTTTAAAGACTTCTACAAGCTGACACCCGAGAAGTTCACAAATGTAACAAACGGTATAGCTCACCGCCGCTGGCTGTGCTATTCAAACCCCGCTCTTGCAGGACTTCTTGACGAGTGCATAGGAACAGACTACCGTAAAAATCCTGAAAAGCTTGCTGATTTCAAAAAGTTTGCTGATGACAAGACTGTATTAAACAGAATTGAAGAAATCAAGCTTGCAAACAAAAAGGCTTTCTCTGATATGCTGTTCAAAAAGACGGGTACTCTAATCGACCCGAATTCACTTCTTGATGTTCAAATTAAGAGACTTCACGAATACAAGCGCCAGCTTCTTAACGCTTTGCGCATAGTAAGCCTTTACCTTGACCTTAAGGAAAACCCTGAGCTTGACATTCAGCCTCAAACCTTTATTTTCGGCGCAAAGGCTGCTCCCGGATACGACATGGCAAAGCAGATTATCAAGCTCATATGTCATATTGCGGCAGACATTGAAAAGAATCCTAAAATTGCATCAAAACTTAAGGTCGTTTTCCTTGAAAACTACTGCGTAAGTCTTGCAGAGAGT
>JAZSET010000105.1:0-5935 GCA_045531795.1 Eubacteriales bacterium
TGCCTGATTTTTTGAAGAGTGTCGATGATAATCAGCCGTGTGTCCGGGTGAAGATTTATAAATTCCTCGAGCTGATCTTCAAGACCTTCGCCGAGTTTTTTCGCCGTGATTGCGAAATATAAATTTGCTGTTCCGTCAACTCCGAACATTCTGTTCATTCGTTTCTGCAGTCTGCGGTGGTCATCTTCAAGAGCAAGATAGAGAACCGTGCTTTGCTTCACTTCGTAATCCCACAGCCTTTGTCCCGTTGCGATGTGATAGGCAAGCTGTGCTACGAGAAATGATTTGCCGACCTTCGGCGCACCTGCGAGTATATATGTTCCGGGGTAAATCAGATTTTCAACTATTGCGGGCTTGCTTCGGTAAACCGATTCAAACAGTTCATCAAGATTTACTGTCGGCAGAAAGTTTTTGCTTGACTCTTGATTAAGTTTATGCCCCAATAAAATTAATCGGTCTTTTCTGTCTTTGGTATTGATTTCTTCGGGTTCAGGTGTTATACTGTTAATAATATTTGTGGTTGGCTGTTCACCGTCTGCGCCAACAGACGGAGTCTGAACAGTCATTTTTTTATTTACGGAAGACATCTTGTTCCCCCTTAATTCCGCCGAGAATATCGCACATCATCTTTAAAACCTCGAGCAGGTCTTTATCAATCTGCCGACCCGCTTCAATGCGTTTCAGCTCTTGACACACCTTTGCAAAATCTTCTTTGAGTGCTTTATAAACTCTCGGACTCGGCATGACCTCAACATCGTGATTCGTCAGTTTTCTCGTTATATATTCCTGCTTTGATAGTCCCGAGAGCCTGACAAATTCATCGATTGTCTGTCCTTCTTCGGGCGATACTCTGAACGAAACTGTTTTGTTTCTCCATCGGTTGCGGTTGTCTAAATTTTTCTCTGACATTTAAACATCGTTCCTTTCGAAATTTAATTTTCTTGCCATTTCCTGCTGAGCAGAGGGGAAGAGGTGAGCGTATCTGTATGTTATTTCGATGCTCTCGTGACCCACTCGGTCAGCGATTGCAAGAGCCGAGAATCCCATATCAATCAGCAGAGAGATGTGACTGTGCCGCAAATCGTGGATTCTTATTCGCTGTATTCCGACTGCCCGTGAGCCTCGCTCGATTTCGTTGCTCAGATATTTTTTTGATATTTTGAATATCCGTTCCGTGCTCTCGAGTCCGTAAATCATCTTCAGGTATTCCTGCATTTCTTCGCAGAGGAAACTCGGCATTGTGATTGTTCGGTTGCTCTTTTTTGTTTTGGGAGAGGTGATGATGTCCTTACCTTTTATCCTTTGGTACGATTTGTTGATTCGGACGGTTCCCTTGTCGGAGTCAAAATCCTCCGCAGTCAGGGCAAGCAGCTCGCCGACACGGATACCGCACCAGTAAAGCATTTCAAAAGCGTAGAACGAAACTGGTTTATCCATTATTTCGTAAGAGAACAGTTTATACTCATCTTTGGTCCAGAACTTCATCTCTTTCGTTTCTTCCTTGCCCATATTTCCTGCTTTTGCTGCAGGGTTGGACCGCAAATCGTAGTGCCTTACTGCGTGGTTGAAAATCGCACTGAGCTGATTGTGCATCGTTTTGAGATAGGTTGCCGAGTACGGTTTCGCTTTGCTGTCACGGTATGCCAGCATTTCATTCTGCCAAGCGATTACATCCTTGGTCGTGATCTGATTCATCGGTTTGTCTCCGAAGTAGGGGACTATTTTGTTTTCGATGATGTGTTGCTTTGTCAGCCAGGTTGTGTCTTTGAGTCTTAATTTTGTATCATTAAAATATAGCTCAACGAATGCTTTGAAGCTCATAGCGAGGTTTGCTTCAGACTGTTGTTTGAAGGTCAGCTCCCACTCCTGAGCTTCTTTCTTGGTTTTAAACCCTCGCTTGCATTTCTGCTTGCGTTCGCCTTTCCAGTTGGTGTATCTGAAAACCGAGTACCAAGTGCCGCTTTCTTCGTTTTTATATACCGGCATTTATTCTTCAAGCTCCTTTCTGATATAGTAAAGTCTTTCGTTAAAATACTGTCGGTTAACTCTACCGGTGATGGTGATATAACCCATATTGCTCAACTCCTCATTGAGCATTCTTACGATTCTGTAAGCGTAGGATATTGAGATGTCAAGTTCTTCTGCAATATCGCTCGCTTTCATAAAGCCTTTTTCCATTCTGAATATTTCTCCTTTCAATTTATTTTTTATTAGAATGGGGATTTGCCGTTCTGCCCGAAGTTCGAGTTCCGACAGGCACTCCTCATATTTCTACGGGCGCTGTGCCGTCAGCCCTTCGGCTGCGCTCGCTCTCTTTTTTGAAAGGTCTTGGCGGTTTGTTCTCGTCGGACGGTCATTCTATTGTAGTTAGAATACTAAACTAAATTGTTTAGGTTATCTGTATTATACTAAACAAATCTGTTTATGTCAAGTTTTTGCGTTAACAAACCTAAACAAAACTGTTAAGTTTTTGTAAAAGCATATTGACATTACTAAACATATTTGCTATACTACAGTCAAACCCGACGAAAAGGAGTGCTTAATATGGCAATCGGTGAAAGAATAAACCACTTACGCAACTATCTCGGAATGACACAGAAATATCTCGGATTGGAAATCGGATTTCCCGTTGCATCTGCCGATGTCCGTATTGCACAGTATGAAACCGGTTCAAGAACACCCAAGGCTGAGATAACGGCAGCTATTGCGGATGCTCTCGGAGTTGCACCTGAAGCGTTGAATGTTCCCGACATTGACAGCTATATCGGACTGATGCACACTCTTTTTGCATTGGAAGATATTTACGGACTGACAATAGATGAATCTGACGGTGAAATCTGCATTAAGTTAAATAAAGAAAATAAAGATACATCTAATATTCTTCCTATGCTTTCTGCCTGGAAAGAGCAGGCGGATATGCTCAGGGCAGGAAAGATAGATATTCACGATTACAACAAATGGAGATATAATTTCCCGAAGTACGACAACACTCAGAAATGGGTAAAAATTCCTATCGACCTTTCGGACGATCTTAAATAAGAATAAAAAAATAACGACAAAAAACCCTTAACCGTGATAATCCACAGTTAAGGGTTTAGTCGTTTATTGCAGAAATTTTATGAGCTTGATAACCTGCAAGCCAACGGGAAATCGGAATAATAACTCCCGGGTCGTGTTATCAAAGTGTTATCAAAGGGATTTTCTGAACCCTGAAAGCCTTGATTTTACTGGGGTTTGGCTCTTTGGGTAATTATTCCCACTCAATTGTGCCGACGGGCTTGGGAGTGAGGTCGTAGAGGACACGGTTGATGCCTTCTACCTCGGCTGTGATTCTTGCTGTGATTGTGTTGAGGACGGAGTAGGGGATTTCCTCGATTGTTGCGGTCATAGCGTCCGTTGTGTTTACGGCGCGGATGATTGCGGGCCAGCCCTCGTAACGCTTGCCGTCTCTTACGCCGACGCTCTTCATATCGGGTACTGCGATGAAGTACTGCCATACGTGGCTTGCGAGGCCTGACTTATCGAACTCTTCACGAAGAATTGCATCTGCTTCGCGGAGTGCGTGGAGTCTGTCGCGTGTGATTGCGCCCAGGCAGCGTACGCCGAGGCCGGGGCCGGGGAAGGGCTGACGGCCAACCATCTCTGCGGGGAGGCCAAGTGCTCTGCCGACTACGCGGACTTCGTCTTTATAAAGGAGCTTGATAGGCTCGACAAGGCCGAAGTGAAGGTCCTCGGGGAGACCGCCTACGTTGTGGTGAGCCTTTACGCCCTTGCTTTCGATGATGTCGGGGTAAATCGTGCCCTGTGCAAGGAAATCAACATCGTCAGCGAGCTTGCGTGCTTCCTCTGCAAAGAGGTAAACGAATTCGTTGCCGATAATTTTTCTCTTTGTTTCGGGGTCTGCAACGTCAACAAGCTTGTCGAGGAAACGGTCTGTTGCATCAACGTAAATAAGGTTAGCGTCGAGTCCGTTTTTGAAAACCTCGATTACGTTTTCGCTTTCGCCCTTGCGCATAAGGCCGTGGTTAACGTGAACGCAGACGAGCTGCTTGCCGATAGCCTTGATAAGAAGTGCGGCAACAACGGAGCTGTCAACACCGCCGGAGAGAGCGAGGAGAACCTTTTTGTCGCCTACCTGCTCACGCACGAGAGCAACCTGCTCGTCGATAAATGCGTTTGCAAGTTCAACAGTTGTAATTCGTGCCATTGATTCGGGTCTTTTGTTTGAATCCATATATTGTTTCCTCCTTGAGAAAAATTAACGCTGTTAAAAGTGATGATTTATTATAAAATATCTGAAAACAAAAATCAACAGTATTTTTACCGCTAATTGCGCTTTTAAAACAAAAATTTTTGTGCAATTGTATTTTTTCTTTTCGGATTGACAATGTGAAATTAAAATGCTAATTTATAATTATAATCTGTATAGGGGGTTACGGAATTGACAATTTTCTCTTTGCTTTACGCTATGTTTCTGGCGCTGTTTTCAACAATAGGTGCCTACCTTCCCATTGCTTTCAATATTACGGTTGAGCCCTGCGTTTTCGACTGCGGCGGCGAATACTATTCCGTCGTCTGGGCTACTTCGGGCAAGGGCAGCGGCTATGTTGAGTATACATACAACGGCGAAGAAAAAATTATATGGGACGCTTCGGGCGGCCTTATCAGAACGGACGATACCGTTCACAGCGTTCAGGTGCCCAAGGCAGAGCTGCAGGGCAACACTTACAAGGTCGGCTCGCAGCAGGTCGGTTACAAATTCGGCTATAACGCTTTCAAGCGCAGGAGCGTTGAAAGCAAGGAATACAGTTTCAACGGCGTACCCAAGCAGGACGATATAAAAATTCTCTGCATTTCCGATATTCACGAGATGAAAAAGGAAATGTCAAATGCGGTTTCGTATTTCACCGATAAGCCGGATGTGATAATGCTCCTCGGCGACGTCAAGAGCGCAATGGTATATAAGAGCGATTTCGTCAACCACGTGCTTGAAAATGCGTTTACCTTGAGCGGCGGTGAAATTCCCGTTGTATACACAAGGGGCAACCACGAAACACGCGGCGAATTCGGCGCACAGGCTATCAAGTATCTGCCGAGTGAAACGGGCGAATATTACTTCACCTTCGATTTCGGTTCGCTTTCGGCAATAGTTATCGACTCGGGCGAGGATAAGGAAGACGACCACAAGGAATACAGCGGCCTTGTCGATTTTGCGGCCTACCGTGAGCAGGAATACGGCTGGCTCTGCTCGCTTGAAGCTGACCGCTTCGAAAACGCAACCTACAAAATCGCTTTCAGCCACGACCCGACGCTTACCGACCATTTCGGCAAGGACTGGACAGCACCTATGATTGACCTTGGCATGGACCTTCTTGTCGGCGGCCACCACCACACCAACGAGTTTATTGACGGTGCTCTGCCCGTATTTGTTGACGGCGGCAAGCAGAACGACGGCTCGGGTGCGTGGATAGCTTCAATGCTTACCCTTAAGGACGGCACAATCCGTATGCTTTCGATTGACGACAGCGGCAACGTCAAGCTCGACAAAACAATTGCCGCATAAAACACTTGCATATTTTGTCGCAATGTGTTATAATCCCGTTTGTTCGTCAGGGAGTAGCAAGCGCAGTACCTCTGCGCAGCAAGTCAACATACTGGTTTTAAACCTGGCTTGCTTTAATTTGCGAGACTCATGCCTAACTGTTTCAGCTATGCATGAAGTCTGTCCTTTTATAAAAAGCTGCAGGGCATAGCTGAGTGCTGTGCCCTTGTTTTTATATTGCGGAGGATTGTTAAAATGAATTGTGACGCTTCTTTCTTTTGTACAAGCGTAATGCTTGGTGCAGGTCTTGCAATGGACGCTTTTTCCGTGTCGCTTGCAAATGGCCTTAACGAGCCGAAAATGAAAAAAGGCAGGCTGTGCGGTATTGCAGGC
>JAZSET010000090.1:0-9933 GCA_045531795.1 Eubacteriales bacterium
TCTGTTATGCTGTTTCCGATTTCGTCTTTTGTGTGTCCGTCACTTCCGCCGACCTGAACTGCACCGAGTTTTCGGGCAATTTCTTTGGCACAGTCATTTCCGTTTTTTACAAAAAGCTCACATCTTGAGTTTTGCGTTTCAATTCCGTCAATTCTGGAAATTACATCCGAAAGCATTTTATCGGTTTCGCTTTTTTTCTTTTTTCTTTTTTCAAATGGGTGAGCAAAAAACGCAAGTCCCCCTGACTCATGTATTGAAGTGACGGCTTTTTCAAAGTCCCGTTCAGGATTTACAGGTGAATTTAGAAATAGCCCGAGAATATGGCCGTATTCTGTTGAAAGCTCTACTCCCGGAATAAGCAAGATGCCATCTCTTATTTCAAAATCCGTCTTGCTTTCATCGTGGTCACATATACACGCCCCGTCAATGCCTCTTTCCTTGCAGGCTTTTACAATATCGTCAAGGCTTTGTACACAGTCGAAGCTTTTTTCGCTATGCACGTGCAAATCAAGCTTTAGTTTCATTTTTTCTCCATTATTTATTGAAAAATTTACCCGTCAGGTAGGCTTTAAACGGCTTTTTGTCGTTTTTATCATAAATTCCGTCAACTGCTCTGCCAAAAATGATATCGCAGATACCTAAAAATGCTATTCCTGCTTTTCCGTGAAGTACATATGAAAGGCAGGCGGCAAGGTCACTTAAAACGAAGTTCATCTTCTTGCCGATTTCATAGTTATCAAGCTTATGCTCAATACTTTCGCCTTTTGAAAGCCTTATGTAATCGGAAACAAATGATGATTTTGCCACATATGTCATCGGAAAGCTTCCCCACACACGGGGGTTTATTTCGAGGAGATAACCGTCTCCCTTGAATTCCACCATTGCAAAGCCTGTATAATCTATTGCCGAGAGAAGTTGTTCTGCCTGTCTTACAAGGCCCTCATCATAAAAGCTCTCAAGACACGAGCTTGGACCTCCGCTTATCGGATACTCTCTGATTCTTCTGTGGCAAAGTGCAGACACTGCTCTGCCGTCTTTATTCATAAGCAGTGACACGCCGAGTCCCGCGCCCTCTATTTTTTCCTGAACTATTGTATTTTCCCCGTACTGCGACATTTTAAGAAGCGCATTTTTATATTCTTCGGGATTTTTTGCAATTACATATCGCTGTGCAGCGGTAAGTCCGTATTTTTCACCGCATTCGGGCTTGACTACAACGGGAAAGTTCTTTATATCTTCATTGTTCTTATATGTATACGGAACCTTTATGGAAAGGCTTTTTGCAAGTTCTCTGACACGGTTTTTATCATTTGCAAAATCAAGTGCTTGTTTTGTGGGAAGAACAAAATCGGCAATTTCAGAAAGTTCCTCCCTGCTTTGGGCAAGCAAGTCCATTGTTTTTGCTCCTACCGGGAAAATAACCGGTTTATCATACTCGCGTATCAGGCCTATAAGTTCTGAAAGATACTTTTCATAGTTATCAGCACTACAGTCAAAAAGTACTGTTCTTTTTACGCATTTACTGTAAAAAGACGGTGGTATAATATCTGTGTCAGGCGAAGTCTGAGTTACAACGACATCTGCGCCCATTTCATATGCTGCGCGAACGGCCGCCAAAGACGCACGATACTTTGCATCAGTTATTATTACGGTTATATTACTCTGCATATCTCCACCCGCCTTTCTTTTAATATTGTATCACAACTATCATACTCTTGCAAGTATTATTTACAAAAGCGTATTATGGAGTGCTCCATAATACGCCTTACAATTATACCTGCGCTTCGAGTTCAAGATACTGACTAAGCAAAAGCATATCTCTTCTGCTTATTTCGCCGTCACGGTCAACATCCGCGTTTTCCTCATTTATCGTGACATCAAAGCCCGCAAAATAACTTTCAAACAGACTCAGATCATCATCATCAACAACACCGTCAAAGTTAATATCCATATCTTCAAGCACTACATCGGAATTTACCGTAATACTGCCGTGTACAAGTTCAAAGCTCGTGCCTATCTCTTTAAGACTGTTATTAACCGCATCCTTTTTCTTAAGCAGAAGAGTTAAATCATATGTACCGGGAAGAGTGTATTCGGGAACATTAAAATTCACTGTTGCTATAACGCCGTTTGCATAGTTATCGGCATTTGAAGTAGCATCATACCAATAAAGAGTATACGGAGACTTTTTATAACTGTTTGAATGCATTTTCCCTTTGAGCAGTTTAGCGTCAACAACAGAATTTACAGTAAAAAATACATCGTTGTAATTTATCTGCGGTCTGAGCGCTATAATTCCCGGATTGTTTTCAAGAGTCACTTTTACACTTGCAGTTTCACCGGCATCAACAGTTACATTATCAAGACTTATTATCGGTGATGATGCACTGTGAACAGAAGATATTGATAAAGCACCGAAAAGCAAAACCATTATAAGTAAAGTACTTATTATCCTTAGTTTTTTCATTTAAAGTATCCTTTTTTAAACAATATACTTAATTATACACTATCGGGCTAAGTAAATCAATAGTTTTATGAATTTACATATTTTCCCACACAAATCTGTGCGGTAAGGTTGTTATTTGTTTTCCTCTTTTCCCGAATATGGGAACATTATAACATTTACAAGCCACGCTATCAGCACGCCAAGAACTGTCTGTACTGCTCTGAGTGTAGCATAAACATATACATTTTCGTCTTCTGTGTGAGATACCAGGAAAATAATAAATATGAGTGCAGCGATCCCGCAGAAAGTTTTGCATCCGCTTTTCTCGGCTATTACAAGTGTTATCAGTACACCGACAAGTATCAGCACAAGTCCGGCAATTGCTCTTAGATATCCGGATTCTACGGGTATAACAAAATTTTCGTTAAGCACCAAAAAAGACAGTCCCGTCAGAAAGCCGACGACCATTGCTTTAATTCTGAGTTTTCCGAGTTTTATGGTTTTTTCAGAGCTGTCTCTGATTTCTACCATACTGTATATATACATAAATACCGGGTGAATCTCAGTCTGCGGAAAGAATATCCTTATAATCTGCCATACTAAAAAAGACAACGCTATTGCAATAAGGCTTTTTACCTTTCTCATACCGATATGAGGTAAAAAAGAATTGACTTTTTCTTTTAAGCTCATATATACAAACCTGTCCTTTCGTATATATTATTCTTTGCCTAAAAGAAAAAGTCAACAACCTTAATAATCATTTTACATACCTTGCAATGTTCAAGATATTACGCTTTTGAAAGTTCTGATAACTTATGCGTTGATCATTGCCCTTACAAGGTCATTTGTTCTTATGAATGAGCCTATTTCCATATTTTCATTAGGTGTATGAGCGTCGTTTATTGTGGGACCAACAGAGATTATGTCCATATCGGGAATTGCCGATTTTATAAGTCCGCACTCAAGGCCTGCGTGTATTGCCACAACTCTTCCCTCAACACCTGATAGCTTTTTATATTCATTTTTGAATATTGTTATAAGTTCAGACTCGGGCTCATACTGCCAACCGGGGTATTCCCCCTCGAAACTCACTTCAAAGCCGTGTGCGTTTGCTTTTTCCTTTAAGCTCTCCTTCATTGAGGCAAGTGAGGCTGCAACAGATGAACGGCAGGAAACCGTAATTATAATATTTCCGTCAATTTCCTTGAATGAAGCGAAATTCGCAGAGCTTTCCACAAGATTTTCCATATCCCGGCTCATAGCATACACACCGTGATTTATTTCATTTGAAAGTGCTATTGTCGCATCTGACAATTCTTTTGTCATTGTTTCGGTTACTTCTGTCTTCTCTGCCGTTACAAATACATTCTTGTCGTCATCGGTAACTTTTGCTTTGAGTGTGGTTTCATAATCGCGTACTGTATCAAGAACTGCCTTTATGTCCTTTGTTAAAACAACAGCATAAGCATCACGGGAAATTGCATTATCCATATTACCGCCGCGGATTTCGCACACTGTTACCTTGTCACCCAAAAGCTTTAACAGCTTTGCCATTGTAACGCAGGCACTTGTCCTGCCAAGAGCAATATCTGTTCCCGAATGACCGCCTTTAAGACCGCCTACGGTGATTTTAACTGCTTCTGCTCCGTCTTCGGGCGAAACTCGCTGAGCCTTTCTTATAATTCTGCATCTTACACCGCCGGCACTTCCTGCAACTGCTTCACCCTCGCACTCAGTATCGATATTTATCATTCTGCGGGCCTTTACTTTACTGTAATCAAAATTTGTAGCTCCTACGAGTGCTGTTTCCTCGCTTGTTGTAAACAAACATTCGATTGCAGGCGCCGAAAAGTCCCTGTCATCAAGAATTGCCAGCATTATTGCTACCGCTGCGCCGTCATCTGCTCCAAGAGTTGTTCCATTGGCATACAGATAGCCGTCGCGCTCACAGGTCTGAATCGCATCACTCAGAAAGTCAAATTCAAGACCGGGAACTTTCTCGCACACCATATCTGTATGTCCCTGAAGAAGCACCGCCGGCTTATTTTCACAGCCGTTTGTTGCTTCTCGTCTTACAAATACGTTGTCAAAGCTGTCTCTGTAAGTGTAGTGACCTCTCTCTTTTGCAAATTTCTCAATATAATCGGCAAGAGCCTTTTCGTTACCCGAGCCGTGAGGTATTTTACAGATTTCTTCAAATAATTTATAGATGCTTGTGTTCTTATATTCTCCAGACATAGTTTTCCTCCACCTGTCTAATATTATTTTATTATAAGCTTTTCTGAGTCCTCAACTACCTCACAGGAATACATTCTTTCGTCAGGCGGTCTTTCGGGCTTATGTATGCACATCATCTTTCTGCCGTCAAGTGTGTCAAAAAACATTGCGTGTCCGCCGTTTTCGTCAAAAACGGGCTTATCGAGATGTCTCCAGGGTCCTGCGATTTTACCGCTGTCTGATACAGCACCGAGCACCACATAATTTTCATCAAGCATTGGCGACCAGGTCAGAAACAGTTTGCCGCTTTTTAGTCTTGTCACGAAAGGAGCATCGGAACCGTAGCGTACTCTGCCCTTACTTCCGCCAAGGTCATTTGGAGCTTCCTTTGAAAGGGGCGCATCCCAGGACTCAAAGAGTCTGAACGGCTCTCCCACGGGGCGCGAAAGGTCACCATCAAGTTTTACTGCCCATATTGAACCGACATAAGAATTCGCGCTTTCTACAAAAGTGTGCGGCCAGTCTCTTGAGTATACTACATAGGGGACATCATCTTCAACGAAAAGTGTTCCGTCAATACAGCTTTGATCCCAGGGAGTAACAGGCTTGTCGCTTAACAAGCTAAACGGTCCCTCAGGCTTTTCGCTGACTGCGGTATATGTTCCGCGCATTTTAGTTTCCTTGTCGTTTAAAAACGACATAAATGCGTAAAACTTACCCTTGTACAAGTGCACTTCTGTCGCCCAGAGGTCACCCTTGAGTGCGGTCGTTTCTGTAGGAGTATAGTTGAATGCTACTGTGGGTTTGCTCCAGTTTTCAAGGTCTGTGCTTTCATATACAAGCAGAGTAAGTCCGTCTGCATACTCTGTGGTATCGGTTGAACTGTACATATAGTATTTGCCGTTATATGCCACTATATAAGGGTCTCTTACTCTTATATCATGTGTTTTTTTCATTGGTGTTTCCTCTTTTTGAATTTTTATCAGTGTCGCGCCGCGTATCCAAGAGTTACTTCCCAGTCAGCCTCGTGCTGTGCAAGTAAAAGGAGGTCTGCACGGTCTATTGTTCCGTCACCGTCAGCATCTCCGCCAACAGGGTCAACTTCTACATCCCAGCCTGCAAAGTATCTTGAAAGTCTGATAACATCCTGCAGGTTAACTTCACCGTTACCGTCTGCGTCTCCGTAAGAAAGTGCGCGGGCACCTACTTCTACTGTGCAGTTTGCAGTATATGAACCGTCTGTTGTTGTAACGGTAATTACTGCACTTCCTATACCTACTGCTTCAAGCTCCCCGTTTACTACTGTAACAACATTTTCATCTGTTGTTGACCATTCAACAGCTTTGTTGGCTGCACCCTGGGGTGTTACTGTTGCAACAAGTGTATATGTTTCTCCGACACTTAGTGTAAGTGATGACTTTGAAAGAGTTACACCGTTTACGCTTACATCGGCACCCGACTGAACATTATATATCCATTCTGCATTTTCAAGCGCAGAATTACCGGTTGAAGCTATATCAATCTCTTCCCTGTCATCGTTGCTTCCTGCGTAATTTACAGTTTCAAGATTTGTACATCCGAAAAATGCGTTTTCGCCAATCGTCGTGACACTCTTCGGGAGATTAAATGTGATAAAACTTGTACTGCAGAAAGCATAGGGCGCAATTTCTTCAACAGTATCCGGTAAGGTGTATTCAGCGACAATCTTTTTATAGGGACACTGTATCACCTTTGTTACATCCTTGTTAAACAGTATTCCGTCGATATCGCAATAGTTTGTATTATCGCTGTCAACAATTATGCTTTCAAGTATCGTACAACTATTGAATGCATATTCTCCGATTTCTTCAACACTTGCAGGAATAAAGACTTCTGTAAAGAGTGCGCAACTATCAAAAGCACGCCTGCTTATTGTAGTGAGTGTATCCGGGAATGCAATTGATTCGAGTTTTTCGCATTTATAAAATGCCATTGCACCGATTATTTCCACACCGTCTCCAAGGTCAATATCAGTAAGCCCGGAACAGCCGTAAAAAGCATTTTCGCCAATTGTTCTTACACTGTCGGGAATAATTACATTATCAAGCGAAGTACAACCGTTGAATGCGCTGTCCCCTATACTGCTTATTCCGTTTTCAATATCTATTTTGTCAAGAGAAGTACAGGTATAAAACAGTTCCTTTGGAATTGATGAGAGACCTGCTGGAAGTGTTGCACTTACAAGTCCTGCACATCCTCTGAAAACTCCCTTTCCAAGAGTTGTAACAGTATCGGGAATCTCTATTTCTTCAATTCCGCTGCATCCTAAGAATGCGTAATCGGATATTGTTTCAACAGAACCCGGGATTTCTATCTCCGTAATACTTGTACAATTATGAAAAGCATTTTCTCCTATATATTCGAGAGTACCCGGCAATGAGACAACGCTTAATGAAGAACATTCCTTAAATGTATTGGCACTTATCGAAGATATACCCTCGGGTATTTCTATACTCGTAAGAGCCGTGCAGCTTGAAAAAGCATATGCTCCGATTTCTTCCACATTTTCAGGTATTTCCACATTGTCAAGCGCCTTGCAGTTATCAAAGGCATTGTCGCCAATTGACACAAGGCTATCCGGCAAAACTATCGACTCAAGCTTTGAACATCTCGTAAATGCCTTAACGCCAATGTCTGTTGTGCCCTCGGGAATTTCAAGTGTCAAAAGTTCCTGACAGTATCCGAATGCATTTTCGCCGATTGTTTCTAGGCTTTCGGGCAAGGTTATCTCTTCAAGTGAGGTACACCTGAAAAATGCTTTAGTACCTATTGTTGTTACCGTGTCGGGAAGAACAATGCCTGTAACGGCAGTCTTGCGCTGAAACGCCTCATCGCCTATTGCCACAACATTGAATCCTCCAAGTGTGTCCGGAACTACAACATCGCCTCCCGAACCACTGTACTTGGTAATTATCGCCCCATTATTTGCAACACTGTAAATATAATCTCCGTCAGTAAGCACATCGGCTGCAGATGTAGTAGTTGCAAGTAATATAATTGTAACCGTAATTAAAATCAGAACTTTCGGAAATGAGAATAACTGTTTCATAGGCTTCTCCCTGATTCAAATATTTTTAATTATATTCGCTGATATAAGATCTCATTATAAAAGGTGAAACTGTTTGGTTCTTAAGTTTTAAAATAAAAAAGCTTAAAATTATTGCAAACTCGATAATTGTTATGTAAAAAAGTCAATATATTTTAATTGTATCATATTTAAACAAAAAAAGCAAGTAAAAAAAGCATACAGAGAAAATAATCTCTGTATGCTATCTTTTACAAATACTTTACCTTGCTTTTTCCTTTTACATAGGACTCTGTGATAAGAACCTTTTTCACATCTTCCTTTGACGGCACTTCATACATCACCGAGCCTAAAAACTCCTCCATTATCGAGCGAAGTCCTCTTGCTCCGGTGTTTCTTTCAATCGCAAGATGTGCGATATGCCTAAGAGCCTTTTCTTCAAACTCAAGGTCAATGTTATCCATTTCAAACAGCTTTTTATACTGTCTTATAAGTGAATTTTTCGGCTCCGTAAGCACTTTTACAAGCGACTCTTCGTCAAGGTTATCAAGTGCCACTAAAACGGGAAGTCTGCCTACAAGCTCGGGTATAAGTCCGTATTTTACTATATCGTGAGGAATAACATCCTTATATATTCCCGCGCTCAGCTTTTCTTCCTTTTTCTTTATCTCACCGAAAAATCCTGCAGTCTGTGAACCTTTTCTGCGTTCGATTATTTCATCAATCTTATCGAATGCTCCGCCACATATGAACAGTATATTTGATGTGTCAATCTGGATAAACTCCTGATTCGGGTGCTTTCTGCCCCCTTGCGGCGGCACATTTGACACCGTTCCCTCAAGAATTTTTAAAAGTGCCTGCTGTACACCCTCGCCCGAAACATCTCTCGTTATTGATCGGTTTTCACTTCTGCGGGATATTTTATCGACCTCGTCGATATAAATAATTCCCATCTGTGCCCGCTCAATATCATAGTCTGCAGCCTGAATAAGTCTTAAAAGGATATTTTCAACATCCTCGCCGACATATCCCGCCTCTGTGAGTGTTGTGGCATCTGCTATCGCAAAGGGGACTTTCAAGGTCTTTGCAAGTGTTTGTGCAAGAAAGGTTTTTCCAACACCCGTGGGACCCAAGAGCAGTACATTGCTCTTTTGTATCTCCACGCCGTCGTCTTCTTTCTTTTTGCTGTTTTTACCTGACTGAAGTATCCTCTTATAGTGATTATACACCGCAACAGACAGGGCTCTTTTGGCATCATCCTGACCGATAACATATTCGTCAAGTGACTCTTTTATTTCAGACGGTTTCGGAAGCTGTTCAAACGAAAGCGCTCCGCTATTTTCGTGTCTGCTTTCCTGCTCGCTTATCAGCTCCTAACAGGCATCTACGCATCTCTCGCATATATACGCACCCGTTGTTGAAGGAATGATGAATTTTACTTCATCACTGCCTCTTGTACAAAAGGAGCAACGAACAATGCTTTTGTTGTTATTTTCAGCCATTATAAAGTCCTTTAAGGTTATTATTTGAGACTATCTCTGTTCTTTGCAACCTTGTCTACAATGCCGTATTCAAGAGCCGCTTCGGCTGTAAGCCAGTTATCTCGGTCTGTATCACGGGCAATTTCTTCAATAGGTCTGCCTGTATTTTCAGAGAGTATTTTATTGAGTCTGTCACGGGTACGCTTGATATGGTCTGCTGCTATAAGCATATCCGATGCCTGTCCCTGTGCTCCGCCTAAAGGCTGATGTATCATTATTTCACTGTTGGGAAGTGCTATTCTCTTTCCCTTGGCACCGCTTGAGAGCAAGAATGCTCCCATACTTGCCGCCATACCGATACATATTGTGGATACATCGCACTTGATATAGTTCATAGTGTCGTAAATTGCAAGTCCGTCTGACACTGACCCACCGGGGCTGTCTATATATAGATAAATGTCCTTGTCGGGGTCCTGTGATTCGAGATAAAGCATCTGCGCTACCACAAGTGACGCCGTTACGTGATTGACTTCGTTTGCAAGAAAAATAATTCTGTCGTTAAGAAGTCTTGAATAAATATCGTAGGAACGCTCGCCGTGGGCGGTCTGTTCAACGACTATCGGTACATATGACATAATGTTACCACCTTTCTTTATTTAAAGGCGTGATAACTCAGGCTTTTTCGCCCTCATCCTTCTTTGTCGCCTTTTTTGTTGCTGTTGTCT
>JAZSET010000093.1:0-3031 GCA_045531795.1 Eubacteriales bacterium
TGAATGCGGCAACAGTTATATCGGCAACTACACCGATAAACTTCCCCATAATTACAAGTCAGAGATTACGGCTGCAACTTGCGTAAGTTTAGGATTTACCACTTTCGTATGCGAGGACTGCGGCGACACATACAAGGCTGAATATGTTGAGCCAAAGGGACATACCCCGTCCGATTGGATAATTGATGTTCCGGCTACCATTACAAGCGGCGGCAGTAAGCATATTGAATGTTCAGTATGCGGTGAAACTTTGCAAACAGCAGAGATTGCACAGCTTATTGACGCAGACCGTACAGACGAGGACGGCGCGGCAGAGGTTGGCGATTTCAGCATTATTCTTACCGACAAAAACGGTACTCCTATTTTCAACTCTGAAATTGTAATTGATGTTGATAATAAAATCTCAATCAAATTACCAAACGGCAGACTTCTTGATTATGCAGACCAGACCACTATTACAGCGTTCTTTACTGAAAATCAGAAGCCGGCAGCAGACCTTAATATCTTTATTGAGGATAAAAACGGTAATAATGCAACAGGCACAACAGACGCAAACGGACAGCTTAAAGTTCCAAACAATCAGAGCAGCACAGGCGACGATAACGGCACAATCGGAAACGAAAATAACGAGGTTAAAAATACTTATGTTGTAAGCGTAACCGATAAATACAATGTTATCATTCCAAACTGCGATATTAAAATCGGCGAAAGTAATAATGTTGTGGTTGACCTTCCCGACGGTTTAATTCTCACAAAGGACAGCCCTGCTATTATCACTATCATAAATCAGAACGGCGAGCCTCAAAAAGATGTTTCCGTAATTGTTATTGCGGATAAAGATTACATTGAAAAAGGCTTAACCGACAGATACGGCAAATTAACCGTACCCCCTGTAAATTCCGGCTACACCGATAAAGACGGTAAAGTAAATGTAAATGGATTTAATGTTATTGTCAATGACGAAGCAAAGCAGATTGAAAATGCTTTTGTAACTCTCAATGATGATAATACAATTTCCGTTCTTCTTCCGGCTGAAAATCTGATTGATTATTCTAACAGAATTTGTGTAACTGTTCTTGATAAGGACGGTGCAGCAGTTAAGGATATGACAGTTAAGGTTATTGATGTAACGGAAAATAACAGAAGCGGCGTAACTGATGAAAACGGTAAAATGGTTGTTCCCCCTCTTTCAGAAGATAAGACCGACAAGGACGGTAAAGCAACCGTAAACGGCCTTAATATTCTTGTTACTGATGAAAAGGCAGTTATCGAAAATGCCTTTGTTACAATCACAGACGGTAAAATCAATATTGAGCTTCCGGCTGATAAGGTAATTGACATTGCTAACAGAATCATTGTAACCATAACCGACAGCGAAAATAAGGCTGTTAAGGATATGAGTGTTACAGTAAAAGACAACACCGAGAGAACAGAAACAAATCTCACAGACGCAGACGGTAAGGCGGTTATACCTCCGACAACATTTGATATTACAGATGTTAACGGCTACGGCGAACTGACAGGCTTTGAAATTGTTGTTACTGATGAAAGCAAGGTTATTGAAAATGCTTCACTCACTTTGAATGAGGATAATTCAATTTCCGTTGTTCTTCCGGCTGAAACCTTAATTGCTCATAGCAACAGAATTACCGTAATTGTAACAAATAAAGCAGATAAAACCCCTGCAAAAGATATTTCGGTAACTGTTTGTGAAGCTCCAAAGGCTGAAACAGAGGAAACAGCAAAATCCGTAAGCGGTAAAACTGATGCTGACGGAAAAATTGTCGTTCCTCCGCTTTCAGAGGATATTACCGATAATGAGGGTAATTCCGGCGTAACCGATAAAGAAGAAAAACCGGGTGAAGATACAGACGGCGACGGCAAGGAAGATAAGCCGGGCGAAACTGTAACTACTCTATACAAAGTCGCTTTGAATGATACAAAGGGTGTTATCACAGACGCATTTGTTAAAATTGAGGACGGCAAAGTATATATTACTCTCCCCGAAACCCATACACTCACAACATCTAATCAGATAACGGCTACAATTACCGATAACGACGGTAAAGCTGTTAAGGGTGTATCTGTTACAATCGCAGACAAAACCACATCAAAGACAGGTACAACGGACACAAACGGCAAGGTAACATTACCTGTTAAATCTTCCGGCGGCGGTGGCGGCACTTCCAGACCTTCAAGCTCCGGCGGCGGTGGCGGCGGGTCTTATGTTTCTACCACAGTAAAAATCGTTGATAAAGACGGTAAGACTGTAAGTGTTTCAAAATCCGTTTCCACAACAAAGGCAACTTTGACACTCCCCACAGGAAAGAAGCTCACGGACGATAATTATTATACTATCACCGTAACATCTTCCGGCAAAGCAAAAGCTGATTATACAGTAGTTCTCAAAGACAGAAGCGGAAACGAAATTACAGGTACAACAGACGCAAACGGCGTTGTAATGTTACCGGGCAAAAAACATTCTGCGTATATCTTTGGTTATCCCGACAGCACTTTCAGACCTGACGGAGATATGACAAGAAGCGAAGCGGCAGCAATCTTTGCAAGACTTATTGCAGAGGAAAAAGGCGAAAAGATTTCCGGCACATCAACTGACTTTAAGGATATTTCCAAAAAGGCGTGGTATGCAAGCTATGTTTCATATCTTGAAAAGTACGGAATTATTAAGGGTTATACAGATAACACTTTCCGTCCCGATAACAAGGTAACAAGAGCTGAATTTATTGCTATGACGGTTAGATATTATGACCTCTTTAATGATGTTAAGTACACATCAACATCTGTAAAATATACTGATGTTTCAAGCAGCTATTGGGCGGTAAAAGAAATCGCTTATGCTAAAAATATCGGTTGGCTTAATGGCTATGCAGACGGCACTTTCAGAGGTGATAACAATATCACACGTGCAGAGGTTGTAACTGTTGTAAACAGAGCAACAGGCAGAAATCCTGATAAAGAGTATGTAAATGAAAACTTTACAAAGCTCAATCGCTTTACTGATGTTACCGAT
>JAZSET010000139.1:0-5539 GCA_045531795.1 Eubacteriales bacterium
TTGACCTTTTGTGAGATACTGGATGGGGGATATACGCTTATAGAGTCACCCGAGTGAATACCTGTTCTTTCAACAAGCTCCATAATACCGCGAATAAACACGTCCTTGCCGACGCATACTGCGTCAACCTCGACCTCTTTACCCTGAATGTACTTATCTACAAGTACGGGCTTATCGTCGGCAACTTCAACCGCGGTCTTGAGGTAGTGGCGAAGCTGCACTTCGAAGGCAACTATCTGCATAGCACGACCGCCAAGTACGAAGCTCGGACGAACAAGTACAGGATATCCGATTTCGGCTGCTGCCTTAACACCGTCTTCTATTTTTGTTACTGCCTTACCCTTTGGCTGAGGAATATTAAGCTCGTGGAGTATCTTTTCAAATGAATCTCTGTTTTCTGCTCTTTCAATAGCATCGCAGTCTGTACCGATGAGCTTTACGCCACGTGCGCGGAGCGGCTCTGCAAGGTTGATAGCCGTCTGACCGCCGAGAGATGCTATAACGCCGTCGGGCTTTTCGAGGAGTATGATGTTCATAACGTCCTCTGTGCAAAGAGGCTCAAAGTAAAGCTTATCCGAGGTTGTATAGTCTGTTGATACTGTTTCGGGGTTATTGTTTATAATAATCGCTTCATAGCCCGCTTTTCTGATTGTTGTTACAGCGTGTACTGTCGAATAGTCAAATTCTACGCCCTGACCGATACGGATAGGACCAGATCCCAGAACTATTACTTTCTTGCGGTCTGTTACAACCGACTCGTTTTCCTCTTCATATGTTGAATAGAGGTAGGGCACGTAGCTTTTGAATTCGGATGCGCAGGTATCAATCATTTTGTAAACAGGCATTATGTTCTTCTCTACTCTTGTATTAAAGATTTCAATCTCTGTTTTACCCCACATATCTGCAATAGCTCTGTCACAGAAGCCCATTCTCTTTGCTTCGTAAAGCATATCAATATTATCAACATTTTCTTTGAGTGCTTTTTCTGCATCAATGATATTCTTGAACTTCTCTATAAAGAGCATATCTATCTGTGTTGCATCGGATATCATACCGATATCTCCGCCGCGGCGCAAAAGCTCTGCTATTGCGTATATGCGGTCATCGGTGCCGAGCTTTATATACTCAAGAAGCTCATCGGGCTTGTAGGTATCAAATTTTGCCATATGGAGATGGTAAACACCGATTTCGAGTGAACGGATAGCCTTAAGCAGGCTTTCTTCGATTGTTCTGCCTATGCTCATTACCTCACCCGTTGCTTTCATCTGTGTACCGAGGAGATTATTTGCACTTGTGAATTTATCAAAGGGGAAACGGGGCATCTTTGTTACAACATAGTCTATTGCAGGCTCAAAGGATGCGGGAGTATTTGCAAGGCTGATTTCGTCAAGGTGCATACCTACGCTGATTTTTGCCGAAACTCTTGCTATCGGATATCCGCTTGCCTTTGATGCAAGGGCTGATGAACGGGATACTCTCGGGTTTACCTCGATAAGATAATATTTGAATGAGTGTGGGTCAAGGGCAAACTGAATATTACATCCGCCCTCGATTTTAAGTGCACGGATAATCTTGAGCGCACTTGTTCTGAGCATTTGATGCTCCTTGTTTGTAAGAGTCTGTGAGGGACATACAACGATTGAGTCGCCTGTGTGAATACCTACAGGGTCAACGTTTTCCATATTGCATATGGTGATTGCTGTGTCATTGGCATCACGCATTGCCTCGTATTCGATTTCCTTATATCCCTTTATGCTCTTTTCTACAAGTACCTGATGTACAGGTGAAAGTATGAGCGCATTTTTCATTATTTCACGGAACTGTTCTTCGTTATAGGCAAATCCGCCGCCTGTTCCGCCGAGAGTAAATGCGGGACGAAGTACAACAGGATAACCGATTTCCTCGGCTGCCGCAAGTCCCTCTTCCATTGTATTTGCAATAAGTGACGGGAGTACCGGTTCGCCGAGTCTTTCACAAAGTTCCTTGAACATTTCCCTGTCCTCAGCCATTTCGATACTTTCACTGCTTGTACCAAGAAGTTCTACCTGACATTCTTCAAGTATTCCTTTCTTTTCAAGCTGCATTGCAAGGTTAAGACCTGTCTGACCGCCGATTCCGGGTACAATTGCATCAGGTCTTTCGTATCTCAATATTTTTGCTATATATTCAAGTGTCAGAGGCTCCATATAAACCTTGTCGGCTATTGTGGTGTCTGTCATTATTGTTGCAGGGTTGGAGTTACATAAAACTACCTCATATCCCTCTTCCTTTAAGGCAAGGCAAGCCTGTGTGCCTGCATAGTCAAATTCTGCAGCCTGACCGATTACAATAGGTCCTGAGCCGATTACGAGTATCTTTTTTATATCAGTTCTCTTAGGCATTTGCTTTGCCCTCCTTCATACATTTTTCAAATTTATCAAAGAAGCTGTCACTGTTCTGTGAGCCCTTGATATTCTGGGGATAATACTGTACACCGTAAATTCTGTCTTTTTTGCAGCTTACACCCTCAATAGTGTTATCAAGCAAGTCAATGTGTGTGATTTCAAGGCCGGTACCCTTTATGCTGTCGGCATCGACTACAAAGGAATGGTTTTGTGTCTCAATATTTACAAGACCTGTTTCAAGTTCCTTTATCGGGTGGTTGCAGCCTCTGTGACCGAACTTAAGCTTTGATATTTTCGCGCCATAAGCAAGGCATATGAGCTGATGTCCGAGTCCCTCTCCGAATATGGGGTACTTGCCTTTTAATTTCTTAATAAGCTCAAGCACAGGTTCTGCGTCCTCAGGTGCTCCGGGGCCGTCTGCGATGAATATGCCGTCGGGCTTCATCATAATTACCTCTTCAACAGGAGTGTTGTAGGGGATTACGGTTACATTACAGCCGATGTTGTTGAGTGTACGGACAATGCTGAGCTTGATACCGCAGTCAACTGCCACTACATTATATTTTGAGTTTGGTGTTCTTGAATACCATCTCTTTTTGCAGCTTACCTCTGCAACAGTATCCTTTGAAAGCTCTGTTGCGTGAAGTATTTCAAGTGCTCTTTCAAGAGGGGTATCTGCATTTGTTATAAACGCCTTGCAGGTACCGCCGTCTCTTATTGAACGGGCAAGTTTTCTTGTATCGAGTCCGTATATACCCGGGATTCCGTTTTCCTCCATAAGCTCTGCAAGTGTTTTTGTATATCTGAAGTTTGACGGGAAGTTGTTGTATTCTCTTACTACAAGTCCACCTATTGTAAGTGTTTTTGACTCAAAGTCCTCATCTGTTATGCCGTAGTTACCGATAAGTGTGTAGGTCATAACTACAGTCTGATTTGAGTATGTCGGATCGGATACAATTTCCTGATATCCCACCATTGATGTATTGAATACGATTTCCGTTACTCTTTCAATATTCGCACCAAAGGAGTATCCGTAATATTCGCTTCCGTCTTCAAGCACGATTTTTTTGTTAAATTCTTTTAGCATACAATCTTCCCCCCGTATATTGTCTTTATATGTTTTCCAAAAAGTTTTTCTCCCTCAAAGGGTGTTGCTCGTCCCATTGATTTGAACTCTTCGGGATTTACTGTGATTTCTTCGTTTAAATCCCATATGCTGTAATCATTACCTATCGGTATGTTAAAGCGTTTTCTCGGATTTACTGCCATCAGCTCAACAAGTCTTTCAAGGCTCATTATACCCGTTTTTACAAAGTGGGTATACATCAGCGGAAATGCTGTTTCGAGGCCCACTATACCAAAGGCGCTCTTTTCAAGTCCCTTTGATTTTTCCTCTGCTGAATGCGGTGCGTGGTCTGTGGCTATCATATCTATTGTGCCGTCAAGCACACCCTCAATGAGTGCGAGTCTGTCGTCAGCCGAGCGAAGCGGCGGATTCATCTTGAATCTTCCCTCTTCCTTGAGGTTACTGTCATCAAGTATCAGGTAGTGAGGCCCCGTTTCGCAAGTCACATCAACTCCGCTTTTTTTCGCTTCTCTTATAAGCGCAACACTTTCTTTTGTTGATATGTGACACACGTGATACGCGCATCCCGTTTCTTCAGCAAGCTTTAAGTCGCGCTTTATTTGCTCATACTCACTCGCCGAGCAGATTCCTCTGTGTCCGTGAGTGCGTGCGTACTCGCCGTCGTGAATGTATCCGCCGTTTAGAAGTGCGTTCACTTCGCAGTGCGCAACAATCATTTTTCCGAGTTTTTTCGCCCTTATCATTGCATCTCGCATCATATCCTCAGACTGAATACCGCGACCGTCGTCCGAAAAGGCTATCGACACAGGTGCGAGTCCCTCAAAATCTGAAAGCTCCTCGCCCCTTTCGCCCACAGTTATTGCTGCGTATGGGTAAACGCCGATTACCGCATCGCTGTCTATTGCATCCGTCTGCAGCTTCATATGCTCAACACTGTCAGGTACAGGGTCAAGATTTGGCATCGTGCACACCGCGGTATAACCGCCACACGCCGCCGCCATGCTTCCTGATTTTATCGTCTCTTTATAAATAAATCCCGGCTGGCGAAAATGAACATGCACATCGCAAAAGCCGGGTAGAATAGTATAAGAAGATTTGTCAAGAGAGAGCAAAAAGTCATCCGACGGAGAAAAAACGTCGGTAATGCCGAGTGTTATAACCTTTGCGCTTTCAAATTTCTTCATAAATGTACTTCCTTTCGATTGTGGAAAAACCATAAACGAACAGTCTTGTTTACCGCAAAAGAGCAAAAAAGTCTTGCCATTTTGCGGCAAGACATAAACAAACCGATGCACATAGTACACCTGCGTATTTATATATCTCTGTCCTGCCGATCCCACTGCCATCGTCATAGAGATTTGTTTGTAATAAGTATTCTTAAACTTACCTTTATATTGTATCACATCAGGTACTGATTGTCAATAGTACAGTTTAGACAAAACTATATTTTTTTATTATATAAAATAATACGAATATGACACTCTCTTTTGAGGAAATAGATATTGACAAAAAAATAAAACTGTATTATAATATTAGGGCTTGCTGGTGTAGCACAGTCGGTAGTGCAGCTGATTCGTAATCAGCAGGTCACGTGTTCGAGTCACGCCACCAGCTCCAAAAAAGCACTTGCATTCGCAAGTGCTTTTTGATTTGCTGTTAAGTTTTGTTGAATTGATTATATAAGTTAAGTCCATAAATACATACTGTTATTATTTGGGTCATTTCTTCAATCGTTTTTGCACAGTCATCTTTGATCCATTCTAAAACAATTGCATTGATTCCGTTCAGGTAATACATCATTACATATTTTCTGTCCTCATGCGGATAGTGAAACCTGTCTAAAATCGGATTAAAGATACTTTCAAACATTCTTTTATAAACATCTTCAAACCTGAATGTATGAACGTGTAATAATATCGTACCAAACACTTCCTTATGGTCTTTGATGTATGTCAGATATGGTGTCAAATATTTATCGCTGATAAAATTCAGTTCATCAAGCTCGCAGTCCGCAATATTAAATGAAATTGATTTAACATCATTCAAGTCGGATCGTAGCCATGTCGTT
>JAZSET010000040.1:0-27730 GCA_045531795.1 Eubacteriales bacterium
TAAAGGCTCAGTATCAGTCCTTTGCAGACAGTGCAGATGCGCTTAAGGACGGAAAGATTGATGCGGCATTTATCGTAGCAGGACCTCCCACACCCGCAATCACAGAGCTTTGCACAACAAATAATGCATATCTTGTTCCGATTGACGGAGATATTGCAGCAAAGCTTATGGAAACAAACCCCTTCTATACAGAACACACAATTCCCGCAGGTACATATGCAGGTCAGGAAGAAGATGTAAAGACTGTAACAGTAAAGGCAACACTTATCGTAAGTGCTGATGCAACCGAAGAAGATGTTTATGCACTTACTGCAGCAATCTTTGATAACATTGAAGCTATCACCGCAGAAAACGCAAAGGGTTCAGAACTCAGCCTTGAAAATGCAACAAGCGGTATGACAGTTCCTTTCCATAAGGGCGCTGCAAAATACTTTGCAGAAAAAGGTATTGAAGTACCTGTAGAATAATTAAAATGATAAGAGTATGGCTGCGGCGAAAGGCTCTTTCGTCGCAGCCATACTGTTGACTCTTCAAGGAGGAAGATTTATGTTGTTCAAGAAAAAAGCTGTGCCCGAAGCTCAGGCTCCCATGGACCTTGACGAGGTTATGCAGAAGTTTGACCGCGAATCCAATGTCCGTATATGGGAGGGTTTTCCAAAGGTGGTCGTAACCTGCTTTCTGGCAGTTTTTTCTTTGTTTTGTATTTATGTAACATTGTTTGCAAGCTGGCTTGAGGAACTCAGACTCACTACATTTGTGGCATTTATAGTCTTTCTCGGGTATCTTGTATATCCTGCGAAAAAAGGCAAACAGCGCGTAAACTATATGCCCTGGTATGACTTTGTTTTGATGATTTCGGGTGCATCGGCATTTCTTTATTATGCCTTTAATGCAACAACGATTATTCAGCAGGGCAGTAACTTCACTTGGTATCAGATTATTATCGGCATAGTGGGAGTTATCTCTATTGCCGAGGTTTGCCGCCGTAGCGTGGGGCTGCCTATTCTGATAGTTGCGGGCTGCTTTATTGCCTACGCTCTGATCTGGGGACTTTCAAACCCGACTTTCTGGGGAAAACTCAATTACATAATTCACTATCTTTTCTACGGAAAAGAGGGAATCCTTTCTACACCGATCAATGTATGCTCTAAATTTATTGTAGTCTTTATTATATTCGGTGCGTTTTTAGAGCGCTCGGGCATCGCAGATTTCTTCATTAAGATTTCCAATGCGGTAGTGGGCGGTTTCTCGGGCGGTCCTGCAAAGGTTGCCGTCGTGGCAAGTGCCCTTGAGGGTATGGTTTCTGGCTCATCTGTTGCAAATACAGTTGGCTCAGGATCCGTAACTATCCCGCTTATGAAGAAAACCGGTTACAAGCCTGAATTTGCGGCTGCTGCTGAAGCATCCGCTTCAACAGGCGGACAGATTATGCCTCCTATTATGGGTGCAGCGGCATTCCTTATGGCAGATTATATCGGAGTACCATACAGTAATATAGTAATCCGTGCCATACTGCCTGCGGTACTTTACTTTGCAGGCGTGTTTATAACAGTTCATCTTGAAGCGAAAAAAGAGGGGCTTCGCGGACTCAGCCGTGAGGAATTGCCGAGACTATTGCCGCTTCTTAAAAAATCCTATCTGCTTTTACCCCTTATTCTGCTCATTTACCTTGTTGGTACAAGTCAGCGTTCGATTCAGTACGCGGCAGCAATTGCAATTCTGGCAGTTATTGTCGTAAGCTTATTTAATAAGGGAAACAGAATAACACCCAAGCGTATGCTTGAGGCACTGGCGGCAGGCGGACAGGGAATGATAGCCGTCGCTGCGGCATGTGGCGTGGCAGGTATTATCGCCGGAACTATTACAATGACCGGCCTTGCGACAACTATAATCAATGGTATTGTAGCTCTTGCGGGCAATCAGGTAATTATTGCCCTGTTTTTGACAATGATATGCTGTATCGTTCTTGGTATGGGTGTTCCGACCACAGCCAATTATTGTATAATGGCGGCAACCTGTGCACCGATACTCGTCAGAATGGGCGTTCCGCCCGTTGCGGCTCATTTCTTTGTGTTCTATTTCGGAATCGTTGCCGACCTGACGCCTCCGGTTGCTCTTGCAGCATATGCCGGTGCGGCAATAGCGCAGGCGAACCCGATGAAGACAGCAATAACAGCGACAAAACTTGCAATAGGCGCATTTATTGTACCTTATATTTTCGCACTCAATCCTGCTTTGCTCTTTATCGATCCCACAGCTCCGCTTTATGCAATCAGCGGAACACCGTGGAGTATAGTGATGATAGTGGCAACATCTCTGGTAGGTATTTTTGCCGTATCGGCATCGCTTGAGGGATATCTGATTACTCATATGCCCTGGTATCAGAGAGCTATCGCTCTTGTGGGCGGTCTGCTTCTGATTTATCCCGGTGCAGTTACCGACCTTATAGGAATTTCTATGGTTGGTATTGTAATTGTGATTCAGCTTATATCTAAAAAGAAAGCAAAAGTATAAATGAAAAAGCCACTTCTTAAAGAAGTGGTTTTTTGTTTTAGGGGGAGGGGATTGCCCTCCCTCGTTTTATAAATCTCCGTATAAATACAGAGACCCGCAGATTATTGTAACATCTGCATCTGTCGCAGATTTTCTCGCAGCATCAAGATTATCAAAACACTTGCCGGTGATACCGCATTCATCTTTTGCAAAATTACAAAGGGCCTCGGGCGTCATCGCACGGGGATTATCTGACACTGTTGTAAAGACAAACTCGTGTGCAATTTCTTTAAGCTGTAAAAGGACATTTTTAATGTCCTTGTCTGCCATACAAGCATATATTATCCTGATTTTTTTGCCGTCAAAATATCTTTTTACAGACGAAACAAGAGCCCTGATTCCGTCGGGATTGTGACCGCCGTCAAATATTGTGCCCTTGTCAATTTCTTCAAATCTTGCTCTGTGCTTTGCGTGCGTAAGACCGTATTTTACAGACTTATCACTGACACCGAGTGCTTCAAGTACCTTTAGTGCAACAGCGGCATTTTCAAGCTGATATGTACCGCCAAGCGACAACGGGAATGTGTCACCCTTATAAGTAAAATGCTCGTATATTCCGCTGTGATTTGCGGGAGACGGTACATTTGCACAAGCAAGTCGGTGACCGAATTTATCAGCACTTTCCTTTATAAGTGCCATAGCTTCATCGCACTGCGTTCCCGTTACAACAGTTTTTGTACTGATATTTTCCTTGATGATTCCGCACTTTGCTTTTGCTATTTCAGCAAGAGTGTTTCCGAGATATCCCATGTGGTCGTATTCGATTCTGCAGATTACGGCAACCTCGCAGGACTCGATTATATTTGTGGCGTCAAATTCGCCGCCTAAGCCAACCTCAAGGACTACAATATCGCAGTTTTCCTCGGCAAAATAAAGCATTGCCGCTGCACACCATATTTCAAACTGCGTGGGTCTTTCACCACGCACTTTTTCTACCTCATCAGCACACGACTCAGCTCTGCCAAGTACTCTTTCAAGGTCTGAGTCTGAAATGTCCTTGCCACCGACACAGATGCGCTCGTTGACCGAAACGAGATTCGGGGAAGTGAATTTACCAACCTTTTTGCCCTCACAAATAAGTGCAGACTCAATAAAAGCGCAGGTCGAACCTTTTCCGTTAGTGCCAGCCACATGGACAAATTTAAGCTTCCTGTCGGGCCTGTCTAAAAGCTCAAGCATCATTTCTATCCGTTCAAGACCAAGCCTGATTACATTATGAAAATCGTGATTTTTCATTTTATTTTTAATTTAGCGAGGGAAACTTTTGCAAAAGTTTCCCTCGCACTCCCTTCAAAAACTTTTAAATATGGGACTTTATGATTTTATCTTCAATCGGATAATATCAGTGCTTTTTTTAGTTTTGGTATTAAAAATTTGCATACGGGTATCAGCACCGCTATCTTTATCGGAATTTCAATAAGCCTTACAAGTACCTGCGGCCACGCCATCAGGTGAAATGCGTGAGGCATATTAAGCCAGAAATTATAGTAAATGTAAAGCCAGACGGGAGTCAGCGGTATTGCGATGAGTATAGTCTGAAGCAGAACCGACCATATTATGTTTGAAATTTTGAATTCTTTTTTATAAAGGAAGAAAGAATAAAAAAGTGCATAAATAATGGCGTTTATCGAAAAAAGCGGACAGTATGCGTTTGTGCCTGCAAGAATTACGCCTAAAAAATCCGAAATAAGAGCACACGCACTTCCGTAAATGGGTCCCTGCAGTGCAGAGCATATAGCTATTGGCACAAATCCGAGACTTGTCTGTATAAACTGAGTCTGAATGCCGACATATCTTGAAAGAATAATCTGCAAAGCTATAAGGATTGCACAAAGAATAATCTTTCTCAGATGACTTGATTTTTGCATAAAAAAACCTCCTATATTACAGCTTTCACCGTTTACATACAGGAGACAAAAACTCGAATATGTACAGCGGGATGCGAGAAAACAACCGCAACGCAAGGCGTTTTCGTCACATCGGCAACTCCCCGTCCGATATGCACTTCACGCAGTTTTCTCTACTCTGTGATAAGGACATTATAGCACAGGTGCGTTCCATATGCAATAATTTTTTGAAATTTCTACAAAAAGAAAAAAATGCAATAACATAAACACGCTTTTTTTGATAATTTGACTTAATTTGTCTCACATAAAAAAATGAGTGCAAGCAAAAATAATATAGCGGACGGAAAGCAAAATCAAGCCGTCACGGAAACGGTGATATATGACAAAAAAATTTATAAATAAAACGGTTACTTTTGTAGTCGTTCTGGTAGTTTTGTTATGCCAGACGGTTGCAGCATATGCAAGTACCCGTGTGTGCGTGGGCGGAATGCCCTTTGGAGCAAAGATATATACAGACGGCGCAATTGTTTCGCAGATAGGCGAAATTGAGGTGTCGGGGCAGGTAGTGTCCCCCGGAGAAAGTGCGGGCATTATGATAAAGGATATAATAACCGAGGTAAATGGGAAAAAGGTTACAAGCGCACTTGATGTTTCAAGAGCAATAGCCGAAAGCGCAGGCAATCCCGTAAGTCTTAAAGTTGTCAGGGGAGAAGAAAGAATAAACCTTACAATAACCCCCGTACTTTCAACTGACGGAACATACAGGGCAGGGCTCTGGCTCAAGGATACAACGGCAGGAGTTGGAACTGTTACCTACATTATGCCCGAAACAGGAGAGTTTGGCGCCCTCGGTCACGGAATATGCGACTCTGACACAGGCAGACTTCTGCCGCTGCTCAGAGGCACAGTAACAAGCGTAACGATAAACGGTATCAGACGGGGACTCGCCGGAGCACCGGGAGAAATAAAGGGAAGCCTTGGCGCAGAAAAAACAGGCGTTCTCACAAAAAATACCGCCAACGGAGTATTCGGTGTGATGTCACTTACCGGCGGTATGAATGAGACAGTGGAAATAGGTACAAGAGAGGATATATGTGAGGGAGAAGCAAAAATAATATGTACGCTCAATAACGATGAAAAAAAGGAATACGGCGTTGTAATTTCTGCACTCGACAGAGCAAAAACAGGTAATAAATGCTTTGTCGTAACGGTAAACGATAAAGAGCTTATAGAAAAAACAGGCGGAATAGTACAGGGAATGAGTGGCAGTCCGATAATCCAGAACGGCAAACTTGTCGGAGCAGTAACACATGTTTTTGTAAATGACCCCACACGAGGTTATGGGATTTTTATAGAAAATATGCTGGCGGAGGCTGAGAAAATTAAATAACTTTAATGCTCATTTGCGTTAATGCAGATGAGCGCCTTTATTTTAAGTCAGTTTGTTATAGACATTTTTCAAAACAGAATATACAATAAATCTAATAAAAGAAAGTGGTGATGATATGCTTATTACAGATAAAAACATTCTCAAAAATTATACTTCTCAAAAATGCTTATGGGCAGGTATACCCAGTATTGAAGTTACAAAGGGTGGAAGAACATTTTTGACATTTTATTCCGGTGGAACAAAAGAAGAGATAGGCAATTATGTTATGCTTATAATGTCTGATGACGAAAAGAACTTTTCCGAACCTGTTGCAGTTTGTTTCGAAGAAAACCATCGTTGCTATGATCCTTGCCTTTGGATTGACCCGTTAGACAGACTTTGGCTAACATGGTCGCGTTCACCCGAAAATGCTGTATATGGTGCTGTTTGCGAAAACCCTGATGCAGATGAAATAGTGTTTGGAAAGGAATTTTTTATAGGCAACAATGTTATGATGAACAAGCCACTTGTTTTATCTACAGGTGAATGGTTGTTCCCTATCGCGGTTTGGATCAATAATCTTGGTCCGGCGCCATCACTATCTGCTCCAAATGAGCAAAAAGGCTCATTTGCTTACGTCACTTATGATATGGGAAAAACATTTAAAAAGCTCGGTGCGGCTGATGTAAAAAACCGTTCATTTGACGAGCATATGTTTCTCGAACTGCCTGACGGAAAGTTACGCTGTTTTGTCAGAACAATTTATGGCATCGGTGCTGCCGATTCATATGACGGTGGTCTTCACTGGGGTGAGGATTTCGACACGGGTTATGGCGGCCCCTGTACCAGATTTCATATCAGACGCCTTGAATCCGGAAGAATACTTCTCATAAATCATTTTGAATATACCGGAAGAAACAATCTTACCGCTATGCTTTCCGAAGATGGTGGAAAGACATTTCCATACCGTTTGCTTCTTGACGAAAGAAAAGACGTTTCTTATCCTGATGCGACAATTGACAAAGACGGCATGATTCATATAACATACGACCGTGAGAGAGGCGCCTTTTGTTCCTGTCTTGCCGATGTTTTAAATAGTGCAAGGGAAATTCTTACCGCAAAAATCAGCGAAGATGATATTATAAACGGTGCTTTGATTACTGATAAAAGTTACCTTAAAAGAGTTGCTTTCAAACTGACCGATTACAATGGAGAACCGGCTAATCCCTTTAACGAAGAAAAACTGTTTACTTCTTTTGATTATGCCAGACATTTAAGCGATACAATTAACAACACCAGTGATGTTATAGAAAAGATTTTCGAAGTGTATAAAATTAACTGCTCAAACATTCACAATATTGAAGCACAAAAGCTTGATACACTGATAACAGAATATAAAACCCATAAATCATTGAAGATTCTTGGCGAAATAATAACGCTTATCCGGAATACTGAAACCAAAATATTGTATGATGAGGAAAATGTTGTTGAAAAAATATGTACATTTATTATCGAAAATCTTGATGCAAATGTATCGTCTGAGTACATCGCAAAACAATTCCATTTCAGCACAAGTTATCTACGTCATATTTTTAAAAAGAAAACCGGTACATCTGTTACTAAATTTAAAAGAACTCAGCAATTAAAAAAGGCAAAATTACTTTTAAGGTGTACTGACAGTAAAATTATTGACATAGCTGCAACTTGTGGTTTTGAAAATCCAAGCTACTTTACCGAAGTTTTCGTTAAAGAGGTCGGTGTTTCTCCCAAGGATTACCGCAATGATGTTACAAAGTTATAATTTAAAATATACAAAAATCCCACCTGAAAGCGAGGATTAGACTAAGACACTAAACATCGAAAACTGGAAAATGACCTATAAAGAACACCAATCGCTCTCGTGCAAGATACCGTGTTCAATGTACAGTGTGCTTTTTGAACACGGCATTATAAAAGATCCTTTTTACGGACTTAATGAGCTTGAGTTAACTTCTTTTTCTGATGAAGGTTGTTTTTTCAAATCGGAATTTGAGGCAGATACTGATTTACTGAAAAAAGAATATGTTGAGCTTGAATTCCACAGTCTTGATACATTATGCTGCATTTATTTGAACGGTACACACATCGGTAGTATTAAAATATGCACCGTACATATGTGTTTGACATAAGGGATTACATTGTTCCCGGTACAAACAAGCTTAAACTTGATTTTTCATCTCCTACAGAGTATTTTAAAAAAATGAACAATAAGCACTACCTTTATACCAATGGAGATACCATATCAGGTGCTGCACATCTTCGAAAAGCACTTTATATGTCAGGTTGGGACTGGGGTCCATGTCTTCCCGATATGGGGATTTTTCGTCCCGTTGTTCTTGAAGCTTATGACGGTGATAAAATTCTTGATGTTTATGTGGCACAAAACCATAAAAATAATAATGTTATCCTTGGTATAGAGGTTGAAACTGAACATACGCCACATAAACTTAAAAAACAAATGAAAATTATGTCGGTATTTGATATTGGCAAATAAATTTTGTTGTCCCATATTGACATCACTCCTGAGTGGCAGTCCGATAATCCAGAACGGCAAACTTGTCGGAGCCGTCACCCACGTTTTTGTAAATGATTCAACCTGTGGTTATGGGATATTTATTGAAAATATGCTGAATGCGGCGGAGAAAATGAAATAGCGGAACCAGAAACACTCACTGTTACTGTGGGTGTTTTTTCTGAATATTATATGATTTATTAAATAAAAATAAAAAAATCAACCAATTAAGAGAAAAAATCAACCAAAAAGGTTGACAAAACGGAATTTTTATGTTATAATCAAAGTGTGATTGATAAAATCATAATTTAGGAGGTTACAATAATGATTACTGCATTTGGAAAATTATTGCGCAATCTGAGGATGGATAGCGGAGAAATTTTAAAGATTATGGCTGAAAAACTGGAGGTTACATCTTCATTTCTTTCTGCTGTAGAAAATGGAAAGAAAAAAATCCCTGCGGATTGGGTAGAAAAAATCAGCAATCTGTATTCTTTATCTAATGATAAGATTATCGAATTGCAAAATGCGATAAGCGAAACAAATGAATGTGTTGAAATCGGATTGGCAAATCTCAATTCTAAGCAGAGAGAATTAGCGTTTTCATTTGCTCGAAAATTAAACGGCTTTGATGATAATGAACTAGAAAAAATATGGCAGATTTTAAAGGAGGATAAGAAGTGATTTATGGCAAATTTTGTTGCGCAAGGTATATCAAGAAAACAGATAAGAGCTTTTGCGAAATATGTTCGTGAATTATGTGGAATGACAGACTGTTTGTATTTTCCGGTAGTAGAATTTTTTGAAATTATTTTGCCGAATTTAATTGATGATTTTACATATGAGATAGTTGAATACTTAGAAATGCCCGACAAAGAGGGCGAAACTATCCCAAGTCTTAATACAATTAAAATTCGTGAAGATGTTTACGAAAAAGCTACTCAGGGTGACGGCAGAGCAAGATTTACAATTTTGCATGAAGTTGGACACTTGCTCATGCATGATAATGATAGAGTTGCGCTTTGCAGAAAATCTTACCATGCTCCTTTAAAAGCGTATGAAGATCCCGAATGGCAGGCTGATGTTTTTGCCGGAGAACTTTTGATAGCGGAACATCTTGTCAAAGGTATGGATGTAAATGAGATTGAAATTCGTTGTGGTGCATCTCACGCTGCAGCAGAATGTCAATATAAACAAATAAGGAGGTAACAAAAATGTGTAGTATCGGTTTTACTTGAAAAAGAAAAAACACATTAGAAAAGTTGCTGGTAACAACTAAACAATGTGTTTCATCGCGGATATGCTGAAAGCATACCTATTAACTGTAGTTATATTTTAGCATATTCGTGAATCAAAATCAATACTTTTGGGAAATTTTCTTCTCAAAAAACGAAAAAATTGACTATAGGAGTTTATTATTGATTCATGAATAACGAAAAATTTAATAATTATGATGTATTCCATGCTTTTCTTGTTGAAAATGCAGAGTTTGACGGCTATATTGAATTGCCTGTAATAAAAACAAGCGACAATTTGCCGAAAAAGGTTGTTACATTTTCAAAGGCAATGACAAAATCATTGACGGATTTCGACTGTTGGGTTGTGTTTTATGAGCACGATAAAGAATTTGAAAGGCTTTGGAATAACCCAAAACAGTATTCGGACAAGCTGAAGAAATTCAAAGGTGTTATTTCACCGGATTTCAGTTTATACCGAAATATGCCGCTTGTGATGCAGATGTGGAATACATATCGTGGCAGAGCTTTAGCTGTGTGGTTGCAGAACAAGGATGTTGAAATCATCCCCAATGTAAGATTTGGAGATGAAAGAACATTTTCTTTCTGCTTTGACGGGATAGAAGAAAATAAAACTGTTGCAGTAGGTACACATGGCTGTATCAAACGCAAAGAGGATAAAATATTCTTCAAAGTAAGTCTTGCCCGAATGGTGCAAAGGCTGTCGCCTAAAACCATAATAGTTTATGGCAGTGCACCCGACAATATTTTCAAACCCTATAAGGATATGGGTATCAATATCATAGTTTTTGAAAGCGAATTTTCAAAGTCCAGAAAGCAGGTGACTGCTTAATGGGTGCAGGAAAATCAGGAAATTTCGGTAATACCAAAGGCAATAGTTTAGATGCCATAAGCAATCTGCTGACTGCCGCATCGCTTATTCCGGGGTTGGATACTTTTACAAACTTGGCATCTATACCTGTTGACCTTGCGAGAGGAGATTTTGTTTCAGCAGGACTTAGTGCACTTGGTGTAATTCCGGTTGTTGGTGAAGTTGCTGATGTGGCCAAGTATGCAGATAAAGGAATCGATATTGCTAAAACAGTGGATAAAGCGAGCGACACGGCTAAAGCAGCTAAGAAAGTTTCAAAGATTACAAGTGTAGCTGATAATGCTAAAAGTGTTGCAAAGAAATATAATCTTGGCAAAAACGGCTATTTTGGAACAAAGGGGAAAAATACTAGAGTGTTCAAAAGTAATGACCCTATAAAATCTTCTGCCGATTTTTACAAAAAAATCAGCAAAGGTGGAAGTGAAAGAATTTTGCCAAATGGCAAGGGTGTACAAACAACATTTTCCGATAAATCGAGTGTTGTTTATAGAGTAATAACAAAGACTCCCAATAGCCCTGCGGTAGAAATAACAGTTAAAACCCCCGGCAAAATTAAGCCTCAAAAAATTCATTTTATAAAGTAAAGGAGTGAGATTGAGTGATATATGTAACTTTGAATAATAATATGGAAGAAATGTTAAGAAATACAAAAGAATCCAAATTTATTTCATACGAGTGTGGAAAAGTTTTTGGCAATGCATATGGAAACTTGAGAATAAATACAGATAAATCATCGGTCGAGATCACTAATCTTCAAAAAACGACCCCTTTCTTTGATACCGAAGAAGAGGTGGCTGGATTTAGATGCAAAATGGTAGAATCTGATAGTACATTTAAACCTTATTGTGAAGAACCATTTGAGGCATTTGAAGTAGGCGAATTAATTAAAGATATAGAGATAGTAAATGATTCGATTTGTATAAATGACGGTGAATTTGAAATTTCATTTGATCAGGCAATTATCATAAGAACTGAAAGTAAATTAATAATGTTTTCGCGAGATATATGGTTCTCGGAGGATATAACCATTTCTGAACATGATGATTATAATTCCATATTCCCTATATCGCAGGTTGTTGATTCGTGGTCTGACGATGGAGAAAACAAAGTGAATGTAATAAGGACTAGTAGAAAATTATAGGATTGAGCACCTGCTTTCTCAAAATGAGGAAGCAGGTGGTTATTTAATCTGCAAAGTTTATCAAAGGTTGTGGCAAATAATGACAATTAAAGAGCTTAATTTAAAATTAATAGAATCATTCCCTGAAATCAAAGATGTTTATTATGAAGAAACATCTTGGCAAGACGGTGATGAAACAGGATCACATGTTGTTTATGCAGATATATTTGTGCCTTTTATAAAGGCACAAATATCTGACGGACAAGAACAAACAGTAGCTAGTGCATTTCATTACATTGAAAAATTGCTTGAATTAAATGATGAATATGCAAATGAGGTAATAGCTTTGAGTGTTCTTGAATCATTGCTTTTTGATGAAGATGTAGATAATGCATTTTTTATCGAGTTTGCCAAGCCAAAAACTTTGGAATTAATTCAAGAAATTATACAAAGTATAGATGAGTAAATTATACATAGAGGAAATAAAAAATGATATATATTACAGGTGATACACATATTCCGGTTGATATCGGGAAGTTATCTACAAAGCGCTTTCCCGGGCAAAAAGAAATGACTAAAAGTGATTATGTAATCATATGTGGCGATTTTGGTGGTGTATGGGATGGTAGTAATGAAGAAAAATATTGGATAAAGTGGCTTAAAAGTAAAAAATTCACGACGCTTTTTGTTGATGGAAACCACGAAAATTTTGATATGCTATATAATCTTTCAACAGTAGAATTTTGTAGTGGTAAAGCACACAAAGTTGACGATGGCATATATCATTTGATTAGGGGCGAGGCGTATAGTATTGATGAGAAAAAGTTATTCGTATTTGGTGGTGCAAGTTCACACGACAAAGAATATCGGACAGAAGGCAAAAACTGGTGGAAAGATGAAATGCCGAGTGAGCAAGAGTATAGTAATGCAGAAAATAATCTCAAAAAGAATAATTTTAAATTCGATTATGTGATAACCCATTCTGCACCAACATCTATTCAAACAGAAATCGCTCCCACATACGAGATTAACGAACTTACAGAATTCCTGGAAAAGATAAAAAACAGTGTAGTTTGTAAAAAATGGTTTTTTGGGCATTATCATCAGGATAAAGATGTTGATGAAAAGTATATTGCGACATTTAATTCGTTTTACAAAATTTAAAAAATAAAGACGGTAAAAAAAGAGGGAAATTATCCCTCTTTTTGTTTAATTTCTAAGTTTAAAATAACACACAACGGTTATTATAGTAACAAAGGAGTTTATATATGTGTACTGCTATAACCTACAAAACGAATGACCATTATTTCGGCAGAAACCTCGACCTTGAATATTCATACAATGAAACTATCACCATAACGCCACGGAATTATGTATTTAATTTCAGAAAAAAGGGGCAAATGAAACAACATTTTGCGATGATCGGTGTCGCATATGTGTCAGACGGGTATCCGCTTTATTATGATGCGACAAATGAAAAAGGTCTCAGTATAGCAGGGCTCAATTTCCCCGGTAATGCAGACTACAAGCCGTATTGCAGTGAAAAAGACAATATAACGCCGTATGAACTTATCCCATGGCTTCTGGGACAGTGTGCAACAGTGTCCCAGAGTGAAAAGCTTTTAAATCAGATGAATCTCCTTAATGAAAAATTCAGCGAAGAGCTTTCGCTTACACCGCTTCACTGGATTATCTCGGACAGAGAGCGTTCAATAACGGTTGAACCGTTAAAATCGGGGATAAAAATCTATGATAATCCTGTAGGGGTGCTTACAAACAACCCGACTTTCGACTATCATATGTTTAACCTGAGTAACTATATGAGCCTTTCAAATAAAGACGGGGGAAACACATTCGCCGGTGAAAACGGTAATTTAGACTTAAAAAGATATTCCAGAGGAATGGGAGCTATAGGTCTGCCGGGGGATACTTCGTCAATGTCAAGATTTGTAAGGGCTTCATTTGTCAGGATGAATTCCGTATCGGGAAGCTCTGAAGAGGAAAGTGTTTCTCAGTTTTTCCATATATTAAAATCAGTTGAAATGCAACGGGGATGTGTAGAACTCGGCAAGGGAATCTATGAAATAACGGTATACAGCTCGTGCTGTAACAGTGACCGGGGGATTTACTATTATACTACCTACCAAAGCAGCCGAATAAGAGCTGTGGATATGCACAGGGAAGAGCTCGATAACGACACCCTTGTATCGTATCCGATGAAAAAGGAAGTTGCAATAGAATATCAAAACTGATAATATGCGCTCGACCACAATTCGCCCCTACAAATTCTACCGTTTATCCGGCAGGGGCGGACTTTGTTCGAGTGCTTCATAACTATAAATTTATATTGACAAAAATTGCCTGATTTGGTACAATATTTTTAATTGATTTAACCGGAGGTACATATGTCATATCTTGATAGATTCGGCGGCACAGGAGAAGCTTATTACAAACTTCCTGTTTTTGAAGCACACAAAAAAATTAAAGAGGGTGAAATCACACCCCAAGAAGCAACCACCCTTTCTATTGCGGGTGCGATGGTATGCCTTAATGCTTTGATGGAAGAGAAGCCACCAGTCAAAAAAATCAATGATTATGAAAAATATCTTGTAATAAAGGGAAACTCTACTGAAAAACTCAAAAAAGAAGATGCGGGTATTCTGATTGCTTTAGCGAAAGAAATCGGGTTTGCTACTGCAAACGAAGAAATCGATAAAGAGGGCGAACTCGGAGCATTTATCGGCACAACGATAACTCTTGCAAAAACCGTTTCGGAGGAAATGCAAAAATCCTTGCCGGATTATGACAAACTTGAAGAAATATTAACACAAACGAAAAAGCAAGCAGAATTGTTCAGAGGACACGCCGAGGCGATTTTGGCTTTAAAACCGCAGTTTGGTATACTTGATGAGGATGAAATCTCCGAAATAGCAGAAGCGGTGAAGAGTACTGTCGAACACTACGCTCTTTATATAATCGGAAAATGCGAGTTTGTTGAAAAAACTTCAGAAATGTACCAAAAGATTGAGAAAAAAGATCCTTACAAGGAGGAGCTTAACAAAAAAACTCCCGAAGATATCAAAAACGAGGTTGAATCCGGTACATATTCGCCCGATAAGCGAAAAAAACTTGTTAAAAGTCTTGAAAGAAATTTTTCATCAACTGATGTTGACGGCTTTGAGAAGCTTTTGTGGCTTGATGAGAGAGGGGAAACGTCAGGCAGACTTCTGGCACAGATGAAAAACCTTTATCTCAAAAATTCGGCGGAAGGCAAGATTGGCAGCCGGGTTAAAAGTATCCGTTACGATTTGCAGGACGCACCGAAAATTCCATCACGCAATATTTTCTGGAATATTGTTATAATGCTTTTGTCACTTGCTATGGCAGGACTTGTTGCTTTCCACCCGGCAGTTACCGCATTTTTTGCGGGTGCAGAAGGGCCGATACTCGGAATTCTCTGGATTATTATCTTTTTCGTTGGAGCAGGTTATGGCGGATTTGTTGCAGGTATCATAGCTGTAGTTGCTTTTACTGTGGTTACATATCTGATCCAACTTCTGATTCCTTTTTATGTGATTTTAAAGGTTGTAGTTGCTTTAGCACTTTTAATTCCAATGCTTTTTGCGGGTGCAGACATTTCCTCACACAGTAAAAAAGCAGTTAAAGAGGCGAAAGCAGAACGCCGCCGTTTTTATGAAAAACTCCTCGTGCGCTGTGCTGATGCCAAAAGTTACATAGTGGCAATCAGAGATAAGATTTCTGCCGATTTGGCTGAATTTGAGGGTGCAAGTGCCGCTTTGAAGTATTATGACGACTTAAAAACAAGAGTGGAAGACACATCTGACACCATTAACAGTTATATAAAAATGATATGAAATCCACCCGTGTTTGTAAGGGAATAATCAAACAAAAAACTCATCTGCAAAAGATGAGTTTTTTACAATGGATATAATTCTTATCAATTTGTAAATTTTCCCACAGGTACTTGAAATTATAAAAAATGTGTGATACAATGAAACAAATATAGTGGAAAGTATTACTTTTTGGGAGGATGATATATAATGGCAAATATACTTGAAAAAGATAAATATCTTATGTTTCGCGGAAAGCCCCTTGTACGCTCGGGCGGACAGCTTATGTACGGAAGACTTGATGAATCGCACTCACTTTTTATCGGCGTACATGACACAGAAAAGCTCGGTGACAAGGAAGTTATCGGAAATGTGACAATAATGGTTCGCTCCAATGAAGACGGCAAAATTGTAAAGGCAGGAAAGAAGCACGGCCTTTACGAAGCACTTGACGTAGGAGCAGCCTGGCTTGACCTTGCACTCAAGGGCAAACTTGCATAAGCAGGGACGCAGCCCCTGCACCCAAGCAGTGCATATTATTCAAAAAAACAAAATCTCCACTCGTACTCCGTTGTTGGTGTACGGGTGGAGATTTTAAATTTAGTCATTCCTCACGCGCGTTTTGGGTGCAGGGGCTGCGTCCCTGCCGCGCTTTGGGTGCAGGGCGAGATCTGCAAATGTATATAAATATTAAATTTTCGCTGATTTACTTGCAATTTGTAAAAATTATGTTATAATATAATAGAATTATTATGGGATATTATATACTACCCTCGTGAAAGGAACAAATAAATGCCCGGATTTGTAGAAAAAATCGAAAAAATTACACTCCCGACGGTCGGACTTGCAGGAATAGTCCCGTTTCCGTCTATACCTTTTGTTTGTGAGGTTGAAAAACAAAGAGATATAAATGCTATCCGTATGTCCGAGGAAACAGGCAGACTTGTCTTTCTATCCTTGTCAAAAGGTGACGACAATAAGCCGTACGGTCACTCAAACCTCTATGCGATAGGCGCGGTCTGCCGTATAAAGCAGTCAATGACAACCGAGTCGGGCGCAATGAGAATAATCATTGAACCTATGTGCCGTGCAAAGGTAATGAAGTATGAAATGCGCGACGATGTTACCTTTGCAACAGTGCTTCAGAAGACAATTACTCTTTCTGATCCCGATGACCTTTCGGCACAGGCACTCTGCCGTGAGCTTGTGCGTACATTCACATCTCTTCTTAAATTTGCACCCGCCCAGTCTCACAATGCAGAACTTGCAATCAAAAGCATAACAGATGTTGGCTTTGCTGCCGATTTTGCGGCATCGCAGGCAATAGATTCTGCTGAAAAGAGACAGGAAATACTTGAAATATTCGATCCTGTAAAGAGGGCAGAGCTTGCGACACTGCTTCTTATGGAGGAAGAAAGAATACTTGCACTCCAGAAAGAGATAAAAGCAAGAGTCAATCAGAACCTTGACAGAAATCAGCACGAGTATTATCTCAGAGAGCAGATAAAAGAGATTCACAGAGAACTCGGCGATGACAGCGAAAGCGAGGAATACACAAGCAGAATACTTGAAGCAAAGCTCCCTGACAGTGTGCGCGAAAAGCTTTTAAAGGAAGCAGCCA
Source organism: Eubacteriales bacterium (assembly GCA_045531795.1). Taxonomy (GTDB): domain Bacteria; phylum Bacillota; class Clostridia; order Oscillospirales; family CAG-272; genus UBA4717. Next base: position 17,040 of record JAZSET010000040.1, read on the forward strand.
GAATGGAACACAACGCATATGGCTCTCCCGAAAACGCAGTGCTTCGTTCATATCTTGATACCTGCCTGTCACTTCCGTACGGAAAATCATCAAAAACAAAGGTAAGTGTTGCTGCTACAAGAAAAATACTCGATAATGACCACTACGGTCTTGAAAAGGTAAAAGAGAGAATACTCGAGTATGTGGCTGTAAAACAGCTTTCACCCGAACTCAAATCACAGATTATATGTCTCGTTGGCCCTCCCGGTGTGGGTAAGACCTCAATAGCTTCTTCAATAGCCCGCTCAATGAAGAGAGAGTTTGTAAGAGTGTCACTTGGCGGTATCAGAGACGAGGCAGATATCAGAGGACACAGAAAAACCTACATAGGCTCAATGCCCGGGCGAATCACCGAGGCGCTTATAAAGGCTGGAGTAAACAATCCCGTAATCCTGCTTGATGAGATAGATAAAATCTCACAAAGCGGTAACGGAAATCCCGCAGCCGCACTTCTTGAGGTCCTTGATCCTGAGCAGAATAAATGCTTCAGAGACCATTATACGGAAATTGAATTTGACCTCTCCGACTGTATTTTTATAGCAACGGCAAATACTCTCGAAACGGTTGAAAGACCGCTTATCGACCGTATGGAGATAATCGAGCTTAAGACCTATACACGCCACGAAAAACTTGAAATAGCAAAAGGGCATCTGCTCCCCAAGCAGTTGAAGCGACACGGACTGAACTTAAAAATGATGTCTCTTGCAGATTCGGCAATACTTGAGCTTTGCGACTACTATACTGCAGAGTCGGGAGTCAGAAATCTTGAGAGAAAAATCGGTGAGCTCTGCCGTAAGGTAGCCCTTAAAAGAGTAGAGGGTGAGTCGAAAAAAATTGTTCTTCGCAGCTCAGATATCAAAGAATATCTCGGCAACCGCAAGATGAGGCCGGAGAGAATATCAGAGTATGACGAGCTTGGGGTAGTCAACGGACTTGCGTACACCGAAATTGGCGGAGACCTTTTGAAGCTTGAAGCAAATGTACTTGAGGGAAGCGGAAAAATTGAGCTTACAGGCTCACTCGGCGAGGTTATGAAAGAGTCGGCAAAAATCGCAATCAGCTTTGTCCGTTCAAGAGCAAAAGAGCTTGGTATAGATCCCGAATTCTACAAAAAGTGCGATATACATATCCACGCACCCGAGGGAGCAGTCCCGAAAGACGGCCCGAGCGCGGGTATCGCCCTTGCAACGGTAATCGCATCGGCTCTTGGCGGATACTATATCCGTCGTGATGTTGCAATGACGGGCGAAATCACACTCCGCGGAAAGGTTCTCCCGATAGGCGGACTCAGGGAAAAGACTCTTGTTGCGTATAGCGCGGGAGTAAAAAGGGTAATAATTCCAACAGACAATGTCTGCGACCTTGATGACATTGATCCCATTGTCCGTGAAAACATAGAATTTGTACCCGTAAGCCTTGCAGACGAGGTTTTCGAGCTCGCACTTATAAGAGAGCCGAAGCAGAATGATGTAAAAAAGACTCTGAAAGCAGAAGAAAGCCACAGCAGCCGGATTAAAGTGCCGGCAAAGCGCCCGACTACAACTGCAAGACTTAAAAGCCCTACAAAGGAATAACAGAATGAAATTAAACATACAAAATTCAAACCTTGCAATAACTGCAGGACTGAAAAAGCAGTTTCCGACCGATACGCGAGTGCAGATAGCATTTTCGGGACGCTCAAATGTCGGAAAAAGCTCGCTTATAAATACTCTTCTTGGCAGAAAAGCCCTTGCGAGAGTAAGCTCACAGCCGGGCAAGACCATTACAATAAACTTTTATGATGTTGATAAAAAGCTCTACCTTGTAGACCTGCCTGGCTACGGCTTTGCAAAAAGAGCACCGGGCGACAAGGAGAAGTGGTCACGCCTGACAAACGACTTTTTTACCGATTCGGATAAAAATGTACTTAAACTTGTAATTCAGCTCATAGACATCAAAGTAGGACCGACTGCGGATGATGACACAATGCTTGAATGGCTCAATGAGTCGGGAATCCCCTATATTGTAGCGGCAACGAAAATCGACAAGCTAAACTCAGGAGACTCAAAACGAAACCTCGGACTTCTGGCCGAATATCCGCTTATTAAAGAGGGAACACCCATCATACCTTTTTCCTCCACTAAAAAAATCGGTAAGGACGAACTGTGGGGAAAAATTATGAGCTATATCGATAACTGAATCGGAGGATAATATGCTTAGCTCCATATTTTCGGATATTCCGGGATTTATAATCAGACTTATAATAGTTCTTTTTGCACTGACAGTCCACGAGGTGGCTCACGGATACGCCGCCTATAAAATGGGCGATCCGACAGCAAGAGCATTCGGCAGACTTTCGCTGAATCCGCTGAAGCACCTTGACCCGATAGGCTTTTTATGTATGCTGTTGTTCCGCTTCGGCTGGGCAAAGCCTGTGCCGATAAACACAAGATATTTCAGAAACCCCAGACGGGGAATGGCAATAAGCGCACTTGCAGGCCCGCTTGCAAATGTGGCACTTTCATTTATTGCAATACTTCTGATGCGTATATATATGGCACTGCTGGCACCAAACTTAATGGCACTTGACACAGAATTCAAGTATAACCTTGCAATTCTCGTGCTTGATTTTCTTATTCAGTTTGCATCCTTAAACCTGTACCTTGGACTATTTAACCTGATCCCCGTACCGCCGCTTGACGGCTCACGAATACTTTTTGTGATACTTCCCGACAAGTATTATTTCGGTATAATGAAGTACGAAAGATATATCCAGATAGCACTTCTTCTGCTTCTTTATACGGGACTTTTGTCAAAGCCTTTGTCAATGGCATTTGATTTTGTATATACGGGAATGGATAATCTTATATCACTGATACCCGGACTGTAAAAAGTTAAGAGAGAAGAGAGATAAAAATGGAACTGTCTTTCAAACTTGAAAAATTTGAGGGCCCCCTGGATCTGCTTTTGGTGCTTATTTCAAAGCACAAAATTGAAATATGCGATATTCCCATAGCATTCATATTTGACCAGTATATGGAGCAGATACAGATAATGCAGAAGCTCGATATGGAAATAGCCGGAGAGTTTATCGTAATGGCATCAGAGCTTATGCTTATAAAAAGCCGTATGCTGTTACCTAAAGAAAGCGATGAAATCGAAGAGGACCCGAGAGCACGGCTTGCCGCAGCCCTTGAAGAATACAAACGAATAAAGGACGCGTCTCACGTACTTGCCGACAGGTATGTAACCTACAGCCGCCGATTTGTAAAGGATACAGATGAAATCAAGGCGGATACGGGATACGTTGCACCGCACGAGGCGGCACTGCTTGAGGAAGCGATAGCTAAAATGTTCCGCCGTCTGCAGAATGCCGAAAAGGAGTCTCTTGAGGTGGAGGTACCCTTTGAGAGAATTCTCAGAACGCCTATTGTACCTGTGTCTGTAAAGATATACAGCGTACTGCGTACAATAAAAAGGCGGGGACATATAAGCTATACGGGAATGCTTCAAACGGCAACTACGAGAAGTGAGCTTGTAGCAATATTTATGTCGGTGCTTGAGCTTATAAAGAACAGCAGAATAAGGCTTGAGCCGATAGAGGGCACTGACGGCGAGGACTTTGATATGTACCTTGCCGACAGAAAACAGAAAGTAACGGCAGAGCTTACATAACCGACTCTGAATACTATCAACAAAAATTCCGGATAAAGGAAAATAGTTATGGAAAAAACAGAAATGAAAAGAATATGCGAGGCTGTGCTGTTTGCAGCAGGCCACGCAATTACTTACGAAAGACTTTCACTGCTTCTTGAGATAAGCGAAAAGGAAACAAAAGCCTTTATAAAGGACTATGTACTTGAATACAACGCAGTGCCTGAAAGGGGAATACAGCTTGTGGCATATGCCGACTCGTGTCAGCTTTGTACGAAAGAAGACTACATAGACTATATTCGTGCAGCACTCGGCATAAGACGGGGTGGAAACCTCTCAAACTCGTCACTTGAGGTGTTGTCGATAGTCGCGTATCACCAGCCGGTTACCCGTTCATTCATTGAGCAGGTTCGTGGAATTGACAGCTCGTATGCTCTGGGCTCACTCTCGGAAAAGGGACTTATTGAATGCTGCGGTAAGCTTGACGCGCCGGGCAGACCGTCACTTTACGCAACAACAGATGACTTTTTAAGATGCTTTGGACTTTCAAGTCTTTCAGAACTTCCCGAAGCATCAAGCTTTGCAAAAATAGGAACAGAAGCACTTGTACTTGCCGAAGAAGAGGCAGGAGAGGCTCTTGAAGAAAACGAAACGCAAACAGAAGAAGAGTAAAAAAGGAAAGGCAGTGGATAGAATATGAAAATATTTCTCATAATATTGCTGTCACTGCTCGGACTTTTGTTTGCAATCAGTCTTATAAGAATAAGCCTCAGTATCAGTTATACAGACACCCTTGTTGTGGATATCCGTGTCTGCGGTATTGAAATAAGCAGATTCTATAAAAAGAAAAAAACAAAGAAGAAAACAAAAACTGCAAAAACAGGCGAAGCAGAGGGTGAAAAAAAGAAAAAATCCCTCGGAATGAGTCTTAGTGAGCTTCTTGAAATTGTAAATAAATTTTGCACTAAATTTTTCGGGCACGTAAGAGTAAAAGTAGCACTGCTTAAAATTATAGTGGCAACAGACGACCCCGCAAAAACGGCAGTCAGATACGGTGCATATGTGCAGACGGTGGCATACATCACCGAAATACTTAAAAGGAAAACAAAATTCGGTCTTACAAGAAATTCCGATATTGAAATCAGACCTGATTTCTGCAGCACAAAAACAGTCGCACAGATAGACATAAAGCTGTCTGTGAGCGTAGGCGGTGCAATTCACTCGCTTATTCACGCCGCAATCGGCTATGTAAAGGCGAAAATGTAAGAGCACATCAAAGCATTTGATTAAATAAGAAATTATAACCGAAAGGAAATAAATATTATGGCAGAAAACAAAATCGGCGAAATAATCGCCACAAGCCTTAGTGAAATCAAAAAGGTTGTTGAGGCAAACACTATTATCGGTGAGCCTGTAAACACACCCTCGGGAACAGTTATTATTCCCGTATCAAAGGTGTCAATGGGCTTTGCTTCAGGCGGTGTTGACTTTGCAAATAAGGAAGAAAGCACAAAAAAACCGCTTACATTCAGCGGCGGCGGCGGAACAGGCGTTTCCGTAACACCTGTTGCTTTCCTCGTAGTCGGAGCAGACGGCAAGGTAACAATGCTGAGTGTTCAGAATCCTCCCGAAACTCCCGACTATATCGGAAGCGTTTCAAATCTTCTTGAAAAATCCCCCGAAATTGTTGGAAAAATCAAGGATCTTTTCAAAAAAGACGGAGAATAAGTCCCTCAAATTAACAGAAATAATAGAATAGTCTTTGAGGTAAAATAATAGCAAAAATATTTTTCGGAGACCATTATGAAAAGATTTATTGCTATTATTATTACTGTGTTTTTCTGCGCTTTGATGTTTACTTTGACATCACTTGCACTTTCAACAAGTGCGCGCTCAGCAATACTGATTGACGCAGATTCGGGTACTGTTTTGTTTGATAAAAACGCTCACGAAAGATTACCGATGGCGAGCACCACAAAAATAATGACCGCCCTTGTAGCCCTTGAAAACGCAGACCTTGATAAAGAGGTGTCAGTTTCACCAAATGCGGTGGGAGTAGAGGGCTCGTCTGTCTGCCTCAAAAACGGAGAGGTAATGACACTTGAGGAGCTTTTGTATGCAATGCTTCTTGAAAGTGCCAACGATGCGGCGGCAGCAATAGCCATTGATATCGGTTCAAGTATTGAGGGCTTTGCAGAAATGATGAATCAGAAAGCACAGTCTCTCGGACTTGATGACACATCATTTGAAAATCCTCACGGACTTGACGGCGAAAACCATTATACAACAGCTCATGACCTTGCAAGAATAACGGCAGCGGCACTTGAAAACCCCGACTTTGCAAGAATTGTGTCTACCTATAAGTACAGAATACCTATGGGCGACAGCTACAGATATTTGCTCAATCATAATAAACTGCTTCGTCAGTATGAGGGAGCAATCGGCGTGAAAACGGGCTTTACAAAGAAAAGCGGAAGATGTCTTGTCAGTGCGGCAGAAAAGGACGGACTTAAACTTATAGCCGTAACCTTGTCGTGTCCCGATGACTGGCGCGACCACTCTGCAATGCTTGACTTCGGCTTTGAAAACTTTGAAAGACGAAAACTTGCAAGTGACGGAGAATTTGAGTTTGAACTTGAATGTGTCGGCAGAAAAAGCGGACACGTTAAAGTAAAAAGCGTTGGCGAGCTCTCATTACTTGTAAACAAAGGAGACGCCAATATAACACAGAGGGTAAATCTGCCCAGATTTGTATACGCGCCCAAAGAAGCAGGCGAGAAAACAGGAAGCATAGAGTTTTACCTTGACGGAAAAGAAGTGGGAAAAGTCCCGCTTGTTATAAGTGAGGTATATTGAAAGGAATAAATTTTGGAAGTCAGAATACAAAAATATGTGTCCGACTGCGGACTGATGAGCCGCCGTGCGGCAGAAAAGGAAATAGAGCTCGGCTTTTTTAAAGTAAACGGCAAACCCGCCGAAATCGGGCAGAAAATAAATCCCGAAAAGGACAGAGTAACCTATAAGGGCAGACCTGTCCGTGCCGAAAAAAAGCATAAAACCTATGTAATGCTTCATAAGCCGAGAGGGTATGTCACAACACTTTCTGACGAAAAGGGAAGAAAGTGCGTAAGCGAGCTTCTTGCCGACGTGGATACAAGAGTTTATCCTGTCGGTAGGCTCGATATGAACTCCGAGGGACTTCTTATATGCACAGACGACGGAGAGCTTACAAATTTTCTCACTCACCCAAGTCACGAAATAACAAAAATTTACCTTGTAAGAGTCAAGGGTATTGTCGATAAAAATGTAATAAAAAAGCTGTCATCTCCCATGGAGATTGACGGCTACATAATAAAGCCCGTAAAGGTCGCACTTGTAAACGGTGACGAAAACTCCTCGCTTCTCAGAATGGAGCTTTGCGAGGGAAGAAACCGACAGATTCGCAAGATGTGCGAGCAGTGTGAGCTTGGTGTATTAAGCCTCAGACGAGTCAGCGAGGGTAAGCTTGTACTCGGTGACTTAAAGCCGGGTAAATGGAGATACCTCACAAGAGAAGAAGTAAACTATCTGATGTCGCTGAAAAAGGGCACATCAAAGGAGAAAAAATAATGTTCAGAATAAAACCGATACAGACAAAAGAGGACCAGGAGAGAATATGTGCCCTCTGTGATACAGAATATGATGCAGATATGCTTGCATACTCAGCAACAACCGAAAAAGACGAGCTCCTCGGCGTATGTCAGTTTAAACTGGGGGACGACGCAGGCTACATAAAGGAGCTTGTATACGCACCGGGTACAGACGACTATGAAGCGATGTTCATAATGGGTCGTGCGACTCTTAATTTTATAGATTTGTGCGGAATCAAGTCAGCGTATTATATGGGAGAAGAGAACACTCTCGTAAAGTCGCTTGGATTTAAGAAAAATGACGAGGGTAAACTGTTTATGGACCTGACAGGTGCCTTTGAACACAACTGTAAAGGTCATAAGGAATAACAAAAAGCGTGCAATGCACGCTTTTTTTATAGCGAAAGAAAACCATACTGCACTGTACATACATATCCGCCTGCCCTTGCTCTTCCAACCCCACCAACGTAATCGCTTTTTTCGAGAATTTCCAACAATTGTTATATAGAATGTCAATTTGCACAAAAAATGAATCACCTGAGAGCAATTTAACTTGCTTAAATATTCATTTTGCACAAATTGCATTTTTAAATGGAAAAACTCTTAAAAAAAACTTCCTAACCCTTGACAAAACTTGCAAATAATGCTACAATTATGTACGGTTATAGTGCTGTTTTAGTACCCTTATGCGGGAAAGACCGATTGCGGAACAGAGCCTTTTCTCCAAAGGATAAGAACAGTACGGACCAGAAGGCTCGAAACGATAGCCTTTGTCCGAAAATGCCGGTGCAGGATTCTGCCCCTCGTGCTTTTCGGCGCGAGGAAAGACTTCGGTTTCGGCAATAACAATTTTCTAATTTATAGGAGGAAAAAACTATGACTTGCAAAAAAATTGCAAATCGCTTTATTGCGATGCTTCTTTGCATCGTAATGATCGTTGGCATGATCCCTGTTTCTGTAAGTGCGGCAGATGTAGTTGGTGCAAATATTCCTGCACCCATCGAAGTATATCCCACAATAGAAACAGTAAATGTAACAACTGCCAATGCAACAGAGAGTATAACCGAAGACGGATACTATCAGGTATCTGTCCCGACCGGTAACAGTGGCGGTAAGGTTGTATTCGATATGGGTAATGTGGATGCAACAAATCACACATGGCTCAAGATTTACTACAAGCAAAACAACTTTAATACGCGTAGAGACCCGTACTACGCTGAAGTTCAGCTTGCAGGTTACAAAGAACTCTGGAATAATCTTCCAGTTGAAAAAGGCACAGATGCAAGCGGCTATGCCTATGCTCTTTATGATATGTCCAAAGCGTCTAACGGCGCTTTAAACTGGGCAAGCGCTCCCGCACATAATCTTGAAAAAATCAACTCCTTGGCTTACCATTCAAACGTTATTGATGCTAACTTCGCAGGAAGCGAAATGATCTTCGAAGTTCCTGCACTTGTTCTTTGCAACAGCAAGGATCAGGCACTTGCTCACTCTCTTGTAGCAGAAATCAACTACTACAACGAAACAGAGCTTATCGAAACAGTAACAGTAAAGAAGAACTCCGCGCTCGAACTCAAGGAAGACCTTGCGGATGAGGATGGCAGAGAATTCGTAGGCTGGTTTGACGAAGACGGCAACCCCGTTGAAGATGGAATGATCGTAACAGGCGATATGGACATCTTCGCTAAATTTGTAAATATCTACACAGTAGAATTCTATGTAGGTAACGATCTCTACGACTCAACAGAGTATAAAGACGGTGAAGAACTTGCATATCCCGCAGACGAACCTGAAGCAGATGATCCTTATACTCAGGCGTTTGCAGGCTGGTACACAGCAAAGGTTGGCGGCGAGCTTGTAGCTCCCGGCACAATCGTTGACGACGATATGACTCTCTACGCACAGTTCGCAGACAAGATGAAAGTAAACTTCTATGTAGGCGAAGAGCTTTACACAACAGTTATGTTCGGTCAGGGCGCGGCTCTTGAATATCCCGAAGACCCCGACACAATCGTACTTCCCGAATATCTCATCGGCTGGTACACAGCTGACGGTGAACCTGTAGCAGAGGGAACGATCGTTGAAGACGATATCGACCTCTATGCAGAAATCGGCACAAAGAACACAGTAACATTCTACGCTAACCGCGAAGAATACGCAGTACTTTACTTCGCAGATGACGAACCTGTAGAATTCCCTGCAGATCCCGAAATTGAAGGCTTCGGTCTCTTCGGTTGGGTTGACGCGAACGGTGATGATGTAGAAGAAGGCATCTTCGTTACAGAAGACACCAAGCTCTACGCAGTTCTTATTGAAGAATTCACAGTAACCTTTATGGCATACGGTGAAACTTACGTTGAAGTAGATGTACTTAAAGGTGATGCTCTTGAATATCCCGCAGAAGATCCCGAACCCGCTGAGGGCCAGGAATTCGTAGGCTGGGATGTAGTTGAGGGCACAAAGATTGATGCTGACGTTGTAGTTAATGCAGTATTTGAAGATCTTCCCTCAACAGTATACATTGATGTCGCTACAGGCCTTTTGGCACAATCCTATAGTTCCGCATCACCCCTCACATACTCTGTAGAGGGTGCAACTACTGAAATTCCTGCACATGTTTCCATTAAGAACGAAAAGTATCAGAATAACTCCACAGAGGGTGAACGTGCAAAGGTTTCACTTGCAACAAGGGTTGACGACATCGCTTCTCTTCCTTATGTGAAGATTTACTACAATGATGTAAATGATTTCCGTTCAAACTCCACAATACTCGCTACTGACGTGATGTTTGGTTCCACACTCGTTTGGGGATTGAAAAACGAAGGTGTCGGAACTGACGCAAGCGGTCTCGATTACGTCATCTATGATCTTAGAGCTGTAAACGCCAATAACAACACATGGGATACTTTAAAGGCAAGGGGGCTTTCAAAGATAATTCTTAAGCCTTTCTTGCAAGAATACTGTGATGCATCCGTTGAAGGACCTTACGAACTCCAGGTTGTACGCGTTGCATTCTTTGCTGACCTTGATGTAGCAAAGGAAGACTCAATGGCGGTTACTGTAACATTCAATGATACAGAGGCAAACGAAATAACAAGCACAGAAATTCCTGCAGGCGCACTCTTCTCAGAGCCCGCAGATGTAGACTTCAGTGCAATCAAGATAGGCAACGCTGATGACGAACTCCTCTTCGTTGGCTGGCAGCTTGAAGACGGCACAGTGGTTGATGAAACTTATGCTGTAACAGAAGACATCGTTGTTACACCTAAGTATGGTGTTGGTAACAAGATTACATTTATGGTAGACGGTGAAACTGCAGCAGTTAAATATGTATCACCTAAGGCTCCTATCCTTGATGCAGCCGATTATCCTGCAGATCCCGTACCTGTA
>JAZSET010000019.1:0-4285 GCA_045531795.1 Eubacteriales bacterium
AGATAACAAGGTCGCCGGGGGCAAGCTTGGTTCTATCAACATTGGATGAGCTTGTGCCGATTTTTTCAAGTTCTCCGGCATTAACAAGTCTGTTAAGTGCCGTCTGCCAGGTCACTACTGCCTGAGAGTTCATACCTGTAGCGTTAATAGCATCGGTAATAAACTGTGTGTCTGCACCTTCGATATTGGGAAGATAATTACAGACATAGTAGGTTACAAAAGCGGCACAGCATAGTCCATATTGTTTAAATTTCGCAATATCCGGTGCCAAACCTGTAATAGTCGAACTGTCTGCAACTGTTTCTTTACCTGATAATGCAGTACCGTAGTTTATTCCCGACAGTATTCCTGACGGAATCCTTGAGCCATAGCTACCGCTTTGGTAAAGAGTACCGTTATCCTTTTGCGCCTGAACATCGTAGCCCGTATATTCAAGGGCACGGAGAATTGGACTGTCTATCATATTCTCAGGCAGGTCTGATGCGGGCGCCGCCATTGCAGTTAAAGGCAGTCCGCACAAAAGGATTATTGATGCTAAAACAAAGGATAATATTTTACTTGATAATTTTTTCATAATCTTTTTCCTTTCGTAAAATAATAAAAGCTCCGTTGCTTTTTACTGCAACAGAGCTTAATTTATAATGTATTCTATTGTTCATCTGAGTTATTTATTGTTACCGCTATACAGCAGTACCAAACACCGTTTTCATAGGTTATTCCAACGGCAATATACCGATATTGCTCACTGCCCACATAACTCCAGTGGTCAGGGCTGTTTTTAGTTAGTCTTGCAAATCTTTCAGCAACACTTTCAACCGTACCGGCAAAGTCTGCTTTTGCTATGGCTTCGCCACAGTTGGCGGTATAGTACGGCTCTCCGGTCATACCGAAAAGAGTTGGGTCAACATACTGTCCATACTTTAATGCTGTTGCCGCCGCACGCTCATCCTTGGTATCGTGAGCAAAGTTAGAAACTAACTGTCGGCTGCGGTACTCGGCATATTCAGTTAAGCCTGAAAGATTTCTTGCAGCGTTTTTGCCTTCATTAACACGGAAATTATTTATATATTCCACTATTTTTTCGGCAATAACAGGAGCATCTTCTTTTGTTGCATATGTTATTTGTACTACCTCACTTTCTACTGATGATGCCGCACTCGATATCTCATAGCTTTCGCTCGATGTTTCGGTGACGGAGTTTTCTTTCGAAGATGCTTTAACTTCACTGCTATATATTGGTTTGCTTTCCTTTTTACTTTCGGTATCACTGCTCCTTTCTTCTGATGAGTAATTTATTTCTGTAGTTGTGTCTTGTGATGAAGTTGCCGATGCTTCACTTGAGGAGGTCATATCACTTTCTGCAGATACTGAGTATTTGCTTTCTGTGTCAGTTTTCTTACAAGCGGACATCGTAAGCAACCCTAAACATAGAATACAAACTAATAATAATTTCATAGGGTTCACCACTCATTTATCTTAGTGCACCGGGTGCATTAAGTCCTTTTGGAACATCTGTAGCTGTTCAAGAATTCAAAGAACAGCTTTTCTATTTCTTTAGTATCGGTAAATATATCCGCATACTCTCTAAGCTTCGAGCCGCTGATTGTAAATGAATTAAACGAGACCTTTTCGGGAGCCTTAAATATGTTATATATTGTTTCGGGTCTCAAGTCTTCACATTCATCAAGTTCGCGAAGCTCAGCTATTTGTCCTGCTTTGATTTTTATGCCAAGGGGTATTATCTCATTTAATATAAAGCTTTGGGTTTCAACTTTAAGGTATGACATGCTAACACCGATTTTAAAACCAATCTTTCCACTGTCCACCATTTGCAGAAGCTCAGGCAAAAGATTTGTAAGCCTTATTAGATAAGCAACCGTTCTGCGACTTTCCTTGTTTTGTTTGCCTATTTCACTTAATGTATCTATTCTTTCGGCATTTTCTTCAAGGTCGGTTCGTTTTCCTTGACGTCCCTGCAGGTCAACGCGCATCTTATATGCATAAGCCTTTTCGCTGTATGAAAGCTCGTGCCTTTGTTCAAGGTTTGTATCAAGCATTATCATGGCAGCGGTAATATCGTCGATATCCTTACGGACAATACAGGGCATCTCGGTTTTACCCGCAAGGGCCGCTGCTCTGGTGCGGTTTCTGCCTGCAAGTATCTGATATTTACCGTTTTCCATCGGTCTTACGGTAATTGGGTTTATAACCCCTTGTTCATCAATACTTTTTGCAAGTGCTTCAAGGTCTTCTCGGGAATATGCGTGGAATGGTTGTGGTCTCCCGGTTATACTTTCAAAGTTTTCATCCCGATATTCCTCTAATACTTCCATAGGCAGCATTACGATATCTTTGCCTTTTTCTGTCTCTACCGTGGAAGCTTGAAGTATAAAGTCAAAATCCTCTTCATTATCTGTTTGCTCGGCGTTCAATTCAGCACGCCGTTTTTCAAGTTCAGCTTTGTTCAATTACATCACCTCACTTGCAATTTTAGCGTAGGCGAGAGCTGCCTTGGATTTTGGTGAGAATTCGTGAATTGAAAGACCGTAGGAAGGTGCATCAGCAACATCAACATTATATTTAATGTAATCTTCAAATATATGTATTCTGTCTCCAAAGTTTTGTTTAATAAGCTCGGATGTGTTCCGGCAACATTTTGTCCTGGCTTGAAACTTTGTTATTATTATTCCTTCAATCTTCAAATCGGGGTTAAGATGTCGCTGAACTGAGCGTATCATTTTCTCGACTTGTTCTAATCCGTCTGCACTTAAAATATGAGCTTCGACAGGGAAGAGGACCGAGTCTGATGCTGCCAGCGCATTAATTGCTAACAAGTCCGAACCGGGATGGCAGTCTATGAAAATATAGTTGTATTTATCTTTGATTTGTGATATAATTCTTTTAAGGATAAGCTCTCTACAGGTCACTGTTGGTAGCACCATATCCAAAGCCGATAGTTTTGGTGTGGCAGCTATTACATCTACCGTTGAGGACTTAACTATGGCCTTTTTAATTAACTGGTTGATGTGCTCTGTTTCAAGCTCTTTAATTTCTGCTTCAAACAGGTCATAAATGGTTAAAATGTTTTTGGTGTTGATACCAAGGTGTTTTGTTAAGCTGCATTGTGGATCCAGGTCAATAACACATACTTTCTTACCTTGCAGGTGTAAGTATGAGCTTATGTTTACGACCGAAGTTGTTTTGCCAACTCCGCCTTTCCAGGATACAGTTGAAATTACTTTACACATGTTTTCCTCCATTATTTTTTTATGAAACAGGGGGTGGTTCGAATTCCGGCACCCCAAGGCCTAAAAAATCACGAATTTTTTATGAGAATGACATTTTTGCGAGTTAAGTTTCTAACATACTTAAATTATCGCAAATTAAGAGGAAAATATAGCTTTTTGAGTGATTTTAATACTGTGCAATAGGGGATATGTGCTGTTTTTAACTGCTAAAAAACCTTTATTTATCGGGATTTTCTCAAAAAATCCTATAACGGCACTCGTACCAAGCCTGGAGCCTCGACACGCAATTCGCGTGCTGAGGTTCTTCTTTTTTTATAACCTCTACCTCGCACATAAAATAGTAAACTAATATTTGTGTCACTTCCCAAGTTTGACAATTCTGTCAGGCTTGGGATTTATTTTTGTCTAATTTAGTAATGTGGGTATGTCGAAAAATGTTATAAGAACGAAAATTATGTAGTTTTCTAAAATTTTGTTATGCTTTTTGTAGAAATGCTTGCAATTTGTGTTCGGATATGGTAATATATGTAAAAATCAAATCGAGGAGATAGAAAGATATGGAAAAACAGTTAAAAATTGTAGTTGCTGACGATTCGTCAGATTTAGGAGAGAATTGTGCAAAAACCTTTAAAGCATACGGTATGAGGGTTTTTCTTTGTGCTAAAGACGGAGTGAGGCTTTTGGAAATTGTCAAAACCGAGATGCCCGATATTGTTCTGGCTGATGTTTTTATGCCTAACCTTGATATATTGGGTGTTATGAAAAACATAAAGGAAAGCAATATCAAGAATAAACCTATGGTAATGGCGATGTCGGCTTTTGACAACGGAAGACTCGAAAAAGAGCTTATTGATGCGGGTGTTGAATATTATTTTTTAAAGCCTTTTGACATCAATACTGTCGCCGAGAGGATTATTCAGCTCTCAGGTTGGAAAAATGAAAAGTCGCCGATTGTGGTGCGTGATAATGTTGTTACCGACACACAGCTTGAGATGATGATAACCGATATTATTCATCAAATCGGAGTACCTGCACAT
>JAZSET010000069.1:0-6410 GCA_045531795.1 Eubacteriales bacterium
CCGTATGTATCAGATTCCTTGACCCCCCGCTTCACGAATTCGTTCCTACAGAAGAAGCTGATATAGCAGCACTTGCAAAGACACAGGGCAAGAGCGTTGAGTACATTAAGTCACTCATCGAGTCTCTCCATGAATTCAACCCGATGATGGGTCACCGTGGATGCCGTCTTGCAGTAACATATCCTGAAATTGCAAAGATGCAGACAGCAGCTGTAATCCGTGCAGCTATCAATATCAAGAAGGCTCATCCCGATTGGAATGTAAAGCCTGAAATTATGATTCCTCTCGTAGGCGAAATCAAGGAACTTAAGTACGTTAAGAACTTTGTAGTTGAAACTGCAGACGCAGAAATCGCAGCAGCAGGTGCAACACTTGAATACGAAGTTGGTACAATGATTGAAATTCCTCGTGCAGCTCTCACAGCTGACGATATCGCAAAGGAAGCTGACTTCTTCTGCTTCGGTACAAACGACCTTACACAGATGACATACGGCTTCTCACGTGACGACGCAGGTAAGTTCCTCACAGCTTACTATGATGCAAAGATTTTTGAAAACGATCCCTTTGCAAGACTTGACCAGATTGGTGTAGGTAAGCTTATGGAAACAGCAATCAAGCTTGGTAGACCTGTAAACAACAAGCTCCACGTAGGTATCTGCGGTGAGCACGGTGGTGACCCCACATCTGTTGAATTCTGCCACAAGCTCGGCCTTGACTATGTATCATGCTCTCCCTTCAGAGTACCGATCGCACGTCTTGCAGCAGCACAGGCAGCAATCAAGGGTTAATTTATAAATTAAAAAGGTCTTGCAGACATAGTTCTGCAAGACTTTTTTCGTGTTGACAATGTTTTTTTCTTGTGATATAATACTTGTGATTTAATATTAGTAAAACGAGTATATATTATCAGGCTGTTTGTTGTTATAAGTGATCGAAAGTTGGTGATTAATATGGCAAAAAATGAGGTAAAGTGGGGAGCAATCCTTTCATATATTTTAATTGCATTTAACTCCATATATGGGCTTGTTATAATGCCATTTATCCTCGGCTCAATTGGCGAGAGTGAATACGGTGTATACAAAACAATAGGTGCTATGACTTCGACAATTTCTGTCATGGAATTGGGCCTCGGTGGAACGATGCAAAAATATATTGCTCAGTTCCGTGCACAGAGGGAAGAAAAAAAGACACACAACTATTCTGCCATGTGTTTGATTCAGGCGGCGGTTATGGGACTCGCAATGTTGGCGGTTGGAATAGCTTTGTTTTTTACATTAGATTCTGCATACGGAAAAACATTTACAACAGCTGAACTTGTTCGTGCTAAGCAAATATATATTATTCTTGTTTGTTATGTTGTACTACATATATTTGAAAACGTATTTTTCGGAATAATATCAGGATACAATCGCTTTATTTTTTCCAACACTCTTAAGTTGACGGCACTTATGGTAAAGATAGTAATATATTTGATTGTCCTGCCTATATTTAAGAACTCGCTTGCTATTGTAATCACGACAATTGCTATCGAAATTTTTATAGTTGCATTAGAATATTTGTATATTAAAAGTTCACTAAAACACAAAATTAAATTGTACGTATGGGACAAAGGATTATTTAATGAAACGTTCAATTACACAATACTTTTATTCATACAGTCACTCATAATTCAATTTAACGGCAACGTTGACAGTATTGTAATCGGTGCTGTAATCGGCACGTCGGCTGTTACAATTTACTCTTTTGCAATACAGATTTTTAATATGTATGAGCAGTGCGCTACTTCGGTTTCGGGAGTTATTTTGCCGAGTGTTACAAATGTTGTATTTGGAGGAGCGACTTCGCATGATTTTGAAAATATGATTGTAAAATACGGTAGAGTTCAATGGGCAATTCTGGGCGCGGCGCTTGGAGGTTTTGTATGCCTTGGCAGAGAGTTCTTTGCGTTGTGGTTGGGAAACGGCTTTGAGGATTGCTATTATTTGTCCCTTATTCTTATGATACCGGTAACATTTCCACTGATTGTAAATACCTGCCTGGCGATATTGAAAGCAAAGAATCTCCTGTATTTCAGAACAATTGCACTTGCTTATTCGGTTGTTATAAATATTATTCTGACAGTTATTGGTACAAAAATTTGGGGATATTATGCTGCAGCCGTCGGAACTGCTGTAAGTACAATTGTAGGCAGTATTGTATCTCTTAATATTTACTACCATATTAAATTGAAGATTAATATGATTAGAGTATATTTTCTTATATTCCGTAAAATTACGATATGTATTGCTATTCCAACTGTAGTTTGCTTCTTCTTAAATTCGTATTTAAGCGGTTCGTGGACAACTTTTTTGATAAAAGCGTGTTTATTTGTTCTAATATATGCGATATTAATGCTGAGCTTTGGTTTAAATAAGAGCGAGAGAAAGAAAATTCTTGATAGGAGCTAATATGAAAATAGGAATACTTACTTTCCATCAAAGCGTAAACAATGGCGCTGTTATGCAGGCTTATTCGCTTTCTAAAAGATTAAAACAAGAATATTCGAATGCTGAAATAGAAATTATAAATTATCGAAAAAAAAGCACGGATATATTTTATTCTTACCGAACTTTGGATTATTTTAAGGGATCGTCTTTCAAAGGATTGGTGAAGAAAACATATCGTTTAATCCTTGACCCAAAGTATTTGAAACGTTTGAGAAATCGGACAAAAATTTTCAACGATTGCCAGTATAAATTGCCGCTCTCAAAGGTACTCATATCTTCTGATGATACACAAGAACTTAATCAATACATTAATCAGAATTATGATATTCTTGTTGTTGGAAGTGACGCTGTTTGGAATTATGTTTTACGCGGATTTCCAAACGCTTATTTTCCTGGTGACGATGTAAAGGTTAGAAAAATGAGTTATGCTGCGAGCTGCTACGGGATGGATTTTCTCCAAATTTCTGACCACGAAAAGAGTGAAATTTGCAAAGTACTATCGGGATTTGATTTTTTGGGCGTAAGAGATGAGGCTACCGAGGATTTTGTACAGTGGAGCGGATGTACCTCTAAACCTTGTCACACTTGCGATCCTACGGTTTTTCTTGATGTTAATGACTTGCCTATTGACGTTGAAAAACTAAATAAGAAACTTGCAGACAGAGGCTTTGATTTTAACAAACCTACAATAGGTATTATGGGAAGCGGCAAGATTCTTTCTATGGTAAGAGGAATGTATGCGGATAAATATCAAATAGTCTCACTATATAATTATCTAAAGGGTGCTGATGTTAATTTGTACGATTTAGAGCCGTATGAATGGGCTTATGTTTTTAGATATTTTAAGGTAACATTTACTACATTTTTCCACGGAACTTTACTGTCTCTTCGTAATGGGATACCGGTAATATGTATAGATTTGGGTACGGAGTTTGGAAAGCACCACGTTCCAAAAACGCTTGATGTTTTGACCCGTCTAGGATTTTCTGATTGGTATTTCACAACAGATTATAAAACATTGAATGTAAAGCAGATTCAGAATAAGGCCGATGAACTGATTAAAGAAGATCTTCACGACACAATAATTAACGCGATGGATGAAGAAGCAAAGAGCTTTGAGGTGTTTAATTCGGCTTTAAAATCAGCAATGCAAAATGATTCGTGGAATTAATAATAACAGGCGTTATATAAAATTACCTATTGATTTTTCAACAAAAATATAGTATAATATAATTGTTCCTGACATAAAGAATTATTCTGAGTGAAAGGTGCGGTAAATTATTAAGCTGTTGCTATGTCTTGCCGTACCTGTGTCGGGTACGGCAATTTTTATTGGAGATGATTATGATAACAAGAGTTGGAATTGTAAGTATTGTCGTTGAAAAGGACGCGCCTACAAAAGAACTTAACGACATTTTACACGAATACAGCAGTTATATTATAGGCAGAATGGGAGTTCCTTACAGAGAACGGGAAATAAACCTTATAAGTGTGGCAATGGACGCTCCACAGGATGCTTTTTCATCACTAAGCGGGAAAATCGGCAAACTGAAAGGGGTAAGTGCCAAAACGGTACTTTCTAATGTGGTGAGCGATGAATAATATGTATAAACTCATAGATAAGCTTGAAGAAAACAGGTCGTTAAGTTTATCGGAATATGAGTATTTGCTTAATAATATGAGTAAAGACTCAATAGAGTATATTAAAATAAAGGCAGACAAGGCAAGACGGTCTGTTTACAGCAATAAAATTTTTATCAGAGGGCTTGTCGAAATATCAAATATTTGTAAAAACAATTGTTACTATTGCGGAATCAGACGTGACAATAAAGAGTGTGACAGATACAGACTTACACCCGAAGAAATACTTGAGTGCTGCAGGCACGGATATAGTCTTGACTTCCGCACATTTGTTTTACAGGGCGGAGAGGATCCCTATTTTACCGACGAGGTAGTTTGCGATTTGGTCAAAAAAATAAAGAACTTATTTCCTGATACAGCGGTGACCCTTTCGCTTGGTGAGCGTAGCTTTGAAAGCTACAAAGCGATGTATGAGGCGGGTGCTGACAGATATTTACTTCGACACGAAGCAATAAATGATGAGCTTTACTCAAAGCTGCATCCCGGGGAACTCAAACTTTCAAACAGGTTAGACTGCCTTAATAATTTAAGGCAAATAGGATATCAGGTAGGTTGTGGTTTTATGGTAGGAGCGCCTTTCCAGACAATCAGCCATATAGCACAGGATTTAAAATTTATAGAAGAATTCAGCCCTGATATGTGTGGTATCGGACCTTTTGTACCACATAATCAGACAATCTTTAAGGACGAAAGCGCCGGAGACTCCGAGCTTACCTGCTTCCTGCTTTCAATCGTAAGGCTGATAAAGCCCAATATTTTACTGCCCGCAACAACTGCACTTGGTACAGTGGACGGAAACGGCAGAGAAAAGGGGATACTTGCAGGTGCAAATGTAGTAATGCCGAATCTTTCACCGGTAACTGTTCGCAAAAAATATGATTTGTACGACAATAAAATCAGTATCGGAGCAGAAAGCGCTGAAAACCTGATAGAACTTAAAAAGAGAATGGAGAAAATAGGCTTTTCGGTTGTATGTGACCGAGGCGACATAAAGGAGATATAACAATGGCAGTTTATAATAAAAATTCACTAAAAGCAGAAGAATTTATCAACGACGGCGAAATACTTGATACAATAAAGTATGCCGAAGAAAATAAAAACAACTACGCGCTTATTGATGAAATTTTAAAAAAGGCAGAGCCAGTAAAAGAGGGTAACGGCTATCATTGTACCGGACTTAACCACAGAGACGCAGCTGTGCTTTTGGCTTGCGATGACCCGGCTGTTATTGAAAGATTATATAAGCTTGCAAATGAAATCAAACAGAAGTTTTACGGCAACAGAATAGTAATGTTTGCACCGCTTTATCTTTCTAATTACTGCATAAACGGATGCGTTTATTGCCCGTACCATCTTAAAAATAAGCATATAGCAAGAAAAAAGCTTACACAGGAAGAAGTAAAGGCTGAAGTGATAGCACTTCAGGATATGGGGCATAAGAGACTTGCGATTGAATCAGGTGAGGACCCTGTAAATAATCCTATTGAGTATATTCTAGAGTGTATCAAGACGATATACAGTGTAAATCACAAAAACGGCGCTATAAGACGAGTAAATGTAAATATTGCCGCAACTACTGTTGAAAACTACAAGAAGCTAAAGGACGCGGGTATCGGTACATATATTCTGTTCCAGGAAACCTACCATAAGCAGAGCTATCTTGAACTTCACCCGACAGGACCGAAACACGATTATGACTATCATACTGAGGCTATGGACAGAGCAATGGAGGGTGGCATTGATGATGTAGGACTCGGTGTGCTTTTCGGGCTTGAAAAGTATATGTACGAGTTCGTCGGCCTTCTTATGCACGCAGAGCATCTTGAAGCGGTACACGGTGTCGGACCACACACAATAAGCGTACCCAGAATCAAGAGAGCTGACGATATTGATCCCAATGTATTCGATAACGGCTTGTCGGACGATATGTTCAAGAAGATTATTGCTTGTATTCGTATCGCAGTGCCCTATACAGGTATGATTGTATCAACCCGTGAAAGCGAAAAGGTAAGAGGAGAGGCGTTGCACCTCGGAATTTCTCAGATAAGCGGTGCTTCAAGAACTTCGGTCGGCGGTTATACAGAAGAAGAAAGACCTCACGACTCGGAGCAGTTTGATGTATCAGACCAGAGAACACTTGATGAGGTTGTAAGATGGCTTATGGAAAACGGTCATATCCCGTCATTCTGTACTGCTTGCTACAGAGAGGGAAGAACCGGCGACAGATTTATGAGTCTTTGTAAAAACGGACAAATACTTAATTGCTGTCACCCCAACGCACTT
>JAZSET010000120.1:0-19964 GCA_045531795.1 Eubacteriales bacterium
AGTTAACTTGCCTTGGGTTACAAGGCGCAAAAATAAAACTAAAAAGAATACGAAAGGTATTCTCTCCAATCTAATCGGAAGGAAACAAATGTTTAACCACCGATGGGCGGCCGACAGAATTTGTCGGCAGCAAGCTTGGTTACTTGCAATATTTAGGAGGAAATTAAAATGCAGATTTCAGACGTAATTGCAGATATGCTCACCAGAATCAGAAATGCAAACAATGCAAAGCACGAAACTGTTGACATTCCTGCATCCAACATGAAGAAGGCAATTGCCGATGTACTTTATAAGGAAGGATACATCAAGAGCTACCAGGTAATCGAAGACGGCACACAGGGCGTTATCAGAGTAACACTCAAGTACGGCCCCGGCAAGTCAAAGGTTATCGCAGGTATCCGCAGAGTATCAAAGCCCGGTCTCAGAATCTACGCAAGCTGTGAAAACATGCCCCGCGTACTCAACGGACTCGGCATCGCAATTGTTTCAACATCAAAGGGCATCATGACCGATAAAGAAGCAAGAGCTAACAATATCGGTGGCGAAGTGCTCGCATTCGTATGGTAATAGTAAACGGGAGGAAATGAATTATGTCAAGAATTGGAAGAATGCCAATAACAGTTCCTGCCGGCGTTGACGTTAAGATCGACAGCGACAATACCGTTACCGTCAAGGGCCCGCTCGGAACTCTTACAGAAAAGTATTCCACAGTGTTGGAAATAAAGCTTGAGGACGGAGCTGTTACAGTAACTCGTCCTAACGACGAAAAGGAAATCAGAGCTATTCACGGTCTTACCCGTACACTTATCGCCAATATGGTTGAGGGTGTAACAAATGGTTACTCCAAGAAGCTCGAAATCGTTGGCGTCGGCTACAGAGTAGCAAAGGAAGGCAAGAAGCTCAATATGAACCTTGGTTACTCACACCCTGTATATGTTGAAGAAACAGGCGACGTTACTTTTGAAGTACCGGATGCTAACACAATCATCGTAAAGGGTATCAGCAAGCAGAACGTAGGTCAGATCGCAGCGGAAATCCGCAGCAAGAGACCTCCCGAACCTTACCACGGCAAGGGTGTTAAGTATGCTGATGAAAGAATTCGTCATAAGGCCGGAAAAGCCGGTAAATAATTGAAAGGAGTGGAAAGAAATGGTAACAAGAAGAGACAGTAACATTCAGCGTAAAAAGAGACATACCAGAGTAAGAGCGAAGATTTCCGGAACAGCAAGCTGTCCCCGTCTCTGCGTATTCCGTTCTCTCAAGAACATTCAGGCTCAGGTCATTGACGATGTCAAGGGCGTGACGCTCGCTTCCGCTTCTAGCTATGAAAAAGAATTCGGCGCTGCCGGCGGAAACAAAGAGGCTGCAAAGAAGGTTGGTCTTCTTATTGCTGAAAGAGCAAAGGCAGCAGGCGTAACCACAGTCGTATTCGACAGAGGCGGTTACGTATACCACGGTCGTGTATCGGAACTTGCAGCAGGTGCAAGAGAAGGCGGACTTGAATTCTGAGTCGTCTTTCCGGTTTGTACACGGTTTGGGGTTAATCCCCGAATATTATTTAAATTTCAGAAAGGAATGCGTGGTTTAATATGGTTAAAACAAAAATCAATCCCGCAACACTTGATTTACAGGAAACACTCGTTTGTGTAAAGCGTGTATCGAAGACCGTTAAGGGTGGTCGTATTATGCGTTTCACCGCACTTATGGTAGTTGGTGACGGAAACGGACACGTAGGCTACGGACTTGGCAAGGCTGCTGAAGTACCGGATGCTATCCGTAAGGGTATCGAAGACGCTAAGAAGAATCTCATTAAGGTATCCCTCAAGGGTTCAACAATTCCTCACGAGGTTATCGGTGAATATGGCGCAGGCCGTGTTCTTCTTAAGCCTGCTGCACCCGGTACCGGAGTTATCGCCGGCGGTGCAGTTCGTGCAATGATCGAAAAGGCAGGTATTAAGAACATCAGAACAAAGTGCCTTCGTTCAAACAACCCCACAAATGTAATCAAAGCTACATTTGAGGGACTCAAATCTCTGCGTACAGCTGATGAAGTAGCAGAAATGCGTCAGATCAGCCGTGAAGCAGTAACTAAGTAAGGGAGGTCCGAATAATGGCAAACGTAAAAGTAACACTCGTAAAAAGCCTTATCGGCTCAAAGCCCGCACACAAGGCAACTGCAAAGAGCCTTGGACTTAACAAAATCGGAGATTCTATAATTCACGCAAACGACGCAGTTTTAAGCGGCAAGGTAAAGGCTATTTCCCACCTTGTAAAGGTAGAAAACGCGTAAGCGATTTATTGGATCAAATTCATTAAAAAATACTGTGTAAGGAGGAAAATACCTATGAAGCTCCATGAACTCAGACCTGTTGAAGGTTCTAATACCCCCGCTTGGCGTAAGGGCAGAGGCGCAGGCTCCGGAAACGGCAAGACTGCCGGCAAAGGACACAAGGGTCAGAATGCTCGTTCGGGCGGCGGCGTACGTCCCGGATTTGAAGGCGGACAGATTCCGCTTTACAGACGTCTTCCTAAGAGAGGATTTAACAACAAGTTTGCAGCTGTATATGCTGTTGTAAATGTAGAAAAGCTCAATGCTTTTGAAAATGGTGAAACAGTAAATGCACAGGCACTTGTAGAGAAGGGTATTGTTCGTAAGGTTTGCGACGGTATCAAAATTCTCGGTAAAGGTGAACTCACCAAGAAATTAACCGTTGAAGCAAAGGTCTTTTCAGCAACTGCTAAAGAAAAGATTGAAGCTGCCGGTGGAAAGACCGAGGTAAAGTAAGGTGTTTAAGACGTTAAAGACTGCTTTTGGTCTTCCGGATCTTCGCAAGAAGATGCTATACACTGCGTTTATTCTCTTAATTTTCAGACTTGGTTCGCAGATTTTCGTACCTTATGTTAACTCACAGGCAATTGGTCTCTGGATACAGACAGCAACTGCTCAGGGTTCAATATTCGGTTACCTTAACCTGCTTTCAGGTTCGGCGTTCTCACAGGCAACATTGTTTGCACTGTCTGTATCGCCTTATATCACAGCGTCAATTGTTATCCAGCTTTTGACAATAGCAATTCCTGCTCTCGAAAGACTTGCAAAGCAAGGTCCCGAGGGACAGAAAAAGCTCACACAGATTACACGTTGGGTTACCATTGTACTTGGTCTTGTAACATCAATCGGTTACTATATGTTTATGAGAAACAACGGAATGCTTCTCGATAACGGCGTATTTGCTGCTATAGTAATTATTACCTGTTATTCAGCAGGCGCGTCACTTATTATGTGGCTTGCTGAAAAGATCAACGAAAACGGTATCGGTAACGGTATATCACTTGTACTTCTTGTAAATATCTTATCTCGTCTTCCTGCTATGGCGGGTTCATTCGTGAACTCATTCAAGACAGGTGTTGCAAGTGCGATATTTGCAGTAGTAGCTGTTCTTATAGGTCTTGCAATGATAGTACTCGTTGTATTTATGACCAACAGCGAACGTAAGCTTCCCATTCAGTACGCAAAGCGTGTTGCGGGAAGAAAGATGTATGGCGGACAGAATACAACTCTTCCGATTAAGCTTACAATGTCGGGCGTTCTCCCGATAATCTTTGCTCAGTCGATAGTTGCTCTTCCCTCAACCATCGCACTCTTCTTCAAAACACCTGCTGAAGGAACATTCTTATCAGGATTTTTGAAGTTATTCAGCACCCAGTCCTGGTTCTACGCAATTCTCTATCTCATACTCATCATTGCGTTCTCGTATTTCTATATTGCGATTTCGTTCAATCCTGTTGAGGTAGCGAATAATCTTCAGGCCAACGGCGGCGTTATCCCCGGTTTCAGACAGGGTAAGCCTACCGCAGACCACATCACGAGGATACTTAACAGAATCACACTTATCGGTGCAATTTTCCTTGGTATAATCGCAGTTGTTCCGCTTATTGCTTCAATCGTATCAGGCGGAAAGATTTCGTCTGAACTTGCATTCGGTGGCTCATCAATTATCATCGTAGTTGGTGTAATCCTCGAGCTTGTTCGTGAAATTGAAGCACAGATGACAATGCGTCATTACAAGGGCTTTCTTGAATAATAAATGACAGTTATCCTTTTTACGCCCAAAAGGGCGTGAAAAGGGACTACTGACAGGAGAAATCTATGAAGCTTATATTTTTAGGCGCTCCCGGTGCGGGAAAGGGAACTCAGGCAGAAATCGTGTCTGAAAAGTATAATATCCCTGCAATCAGCACAGGAGCAATCATCCGCGAAGCAATCAAGAACGAAACCGAAATGGGTCTTGCGGCAAAGGCTGCAACAGAGCGCGGCGAGCTTGTGTCCGATGACATTGTTATCGGAATAATCAAGGAACGCCTTGCAAAAGATGACTGCAAAAACGGTTTCATCCTCGACGGTTTCCCCAGAACTGTACCGCAGGCAAAGGCACTCTCAGATATGGGAGTAGACATTGACCTTGTTGTCAGCATTGAGGTTGCTGATGAGGCTATTGTGAAGCGTATGAGTGGAAGAAGAGTGTGCCCTGTATGCGGTGCGTCCTTCCACATTGAGTACAAACCCAGCACAAAGGGCGATGACTGCGACAAATGCGGTCAGAAACTCATTATCCGAAAGGATGACGACCCCCAGGTTGTACTTTCAAGACTTAAGACATATCACGAAACGACAGAGCCCCTTAAGGACTATTATGAAACCACAGGCAAGCTCAGACTCGTTGAGGGTCAAGAAGAGCTTGCAGATACCACGGCACTCGTTGCTGCGGTAATTGAAGATTTCGTAGGTGGAAACAAATGATTCAGTTGAAAAATCCTTCGCAAATTGAGCTTATGCGCGAAGCCGGCAGAATTACCGGAGAAGCACTCTTGATTGCAGGTGAAAAAATCAAGGCGGGTATGACCACTCTTGAACTTGACCGCATTATAAGAGGGCATATAGAGAAAAGCGGTGCGAAACCGTCATTTCTCGGCTACGGCGGATTCCCGGGCAGTGCATGTATAAGCATAAATGAAGAGGTTATTCACGGAATCCCGTCAGCAAAGAGAGTAATAAATGACGGCGACATCGTCAAGGTTGACGTCGGAGCTTATTACAAGGGCTATCACGGAGACAGCGCAAACACATTTGCTGTGGGCAATGTCACGGATGAAGCTAAAAAGCTTATTGAAGTCACAAAAGAAGCCTTTTTCAAAGGTGTCGAAATGGCAGTCCCCGGTAACAGAATCGGCGATATTGGTTCAGCAGTGCAAAAGCACGCAGAGTCAAACGGCTTTTCTGTGGTACGCAAATATATTGGTCACGGAGTAGGACAAAATCTTCACGAATCTCCCGATGTTCCGAACTTTGGACAGCCGGGCAGAGGAGTAAGGCTTTATCCCGGAATGGTAATAGCCATTGAACCGATGATAAATGCAGGTGTGTACGAGGTTAAGGAAATGCCCGATAAGTGGACGGTCGTAACTGCAGACTCAAAGCTGTCAGCTCATTACGAGCATACAGTGGCGATAACAGAAAACGGACCGATACTGCTTACAAAGGTTGACTGAAATGGCAAAGAAAAGGACAGTTACCGCTGAAAAAAGAAACTTTGATTATGATCTGACAAACGAAAATATCGGAGCGTTTGCTCTCATTAAAAGGGGGCACGAAGATAATAAGGTGTGTCTGGTAGTCGGAGTGACAAAAAGCGGTGAATATCTCATAGCCGATGGCAAAAGGCGAAAGCTTGAAAAGCCGAAGCTTAAACGAGAGCGTCATGTTCAAATACTTGAGACAAGTGAGGGTGTAAGAAAACTTATACTTGAAAATAGTCTCACAAACAGTAAAATTCGACGAATATTGTTTCTAAGGAGGGATTATTCTGCCAAAGGATGATGTTATAGAATTCGAGGGCTGTAAGGTAGTAGAAGCCTTGCCCAATGCGAATTTTAAGGTACAGCTTCCCAATGATCTGATAGTAACAGCTCATATTTCGGGCAAGCTGCGTATGAATTATATAAAGATACTTCCCGGTGATAAAGTAACAGTCGAGGTTTCGATATACGACCCGACCAAGGGCAGAATCACCTGGAGAAGTAAATAATTATCGGTTAATCCGAACAGCGAAAGGAATGGTGCTGATATGAAGGTTAAGCCGTCTGTAAAGAAGATTTGCGAAAAGTGCAAAATCATCAGAAGAAAAGGTAAAGTAATGGTAATCTGCGAAAACCCCAAGCACAAGCAGAAGCAGGGTTAAGATTACAGAAAAAAATCTAACAGAGAGGTGAAATAAACATGGCACGTATTAGCGGTGTCGATATTCCGAACAACAAAAGAATGGAGTATGCTCTTACTTACATTTACGGTATTGGCGTAAAGAGTTCAAGAGATATTCTTGCCGCTACGGGAATCAATCCTGATACCCGTGCAAAGGACCTCACAGAGGATGAAGTAGCAAAGCTCAGAGATGAGATTGAAGCTCACTACACTGTAGAGGGTGACCTGCGTCGTGAAGTTGGTCTCAACATCAAGAGAATGATTGAAATCAACTGCTACCGTGGTGTAAGACATAGAAAAGGTCTTCCCGTAAGAGGTCAAAGAACAAAGACTAATGCGAGAACACGTAAGGGTCCCGCAAAGACAATTGCAAATAAGAAGAAGTAAAGGAGTGAGAAGGTAATGGCAGCAGTAAAGAAAGTTACTAAGAGACGCCGCGAGAGAAAGAATATTGAATCCGGTGCAGCTCACATTCAGTCCACTTTCAACAACACTATAATCACCATAACAGACGAACACGGTAATGCAATTTCGTGGGCATCAGCCGGCGAACTTGGATTCAAGGGTTCAAGAAAGTCCACTCCCTTCGCTGCACAGAGCGCAGCAGAAACAGCTGCAAAGGCAGCAATGGAACACGGACTCAAGAATGTTAAGGTATACGTTAAGGGCCCCGGCTCAGGAAGAGAATCAGCAATCAGAGCTCTTCAGGCAGTTGGACTTAACATTACACTCATTAAGGACGTTACACCTATTCCTCACAATGGATGCCGTCCCCCCAAGCGCAGACGCGTTTGATGATAGAAATAACAAAGGAGGTGCCAACACATGGCAAGATATAATGGTCCTGTTTGCAGATTGTGCCGCAGAGAAGGCACAAAATTATACCTCAAGGGCGAAAAGTGCATGACAGACAAGTGCCCTGTAGTAGTAAGACCCAATCAAGCTCCCGGCCAGCACGGCGCAGCTAAGAAGAAAATGGGCGAATACGGTATGCAGCTTCGTGAAAAGCAGAAAGCAAAGAGAATTTACGGTGTGCTTGAAAAGCAGTTCAAGTCATACTATGTAATGGCAGAAAAGAAGGAAGGTATCACAGGTGCTAACCTTTTAAGCATCCTCGAATGCCGTCTTGATAACGTTGTATACAGAATGGGCCTTGCAGAAAGCCGTAACGAAGCACGTCAGCTTGTTCGTCACGCTCACTTCACACTTAACGGTAAGAAGGTAAATATTCCTTCAATCATCGTAAGAGTAGGTGATGTTATAGCTCTTAAGGCAACTGATTCAGTAAAGATCAAGGGTCTTGTAGAAGGACTCGAAACAAAGGTTGCTCCTAAGTGGCTTGACCTTGACAAGAAGAATCAGACAGCTAAGGTTATCGCTCTTCCCGAAAGAGATGATATTGACTTCCCGTTTGAAGAACAGCTCATCGTCGAATTGTATTCTAAGTAATACCTGCCCCCTGAAGCACGATATGTTTCAGCGTATAGCTGTATAGTAAATTAGAATTAGGAGGGTTAATGATGATAGAAATAGAGAAGCCAAACATTACTACCGAAACTCTCAGTGAAGACGGCAAAATCGGAAGATTTGTTGTTGATCCGCTTGAAAGAGGATACGGAATTACACTCGGTAACTCACTTCGCAGAGTGCTTTTAAGTTCACTCCCCGGCGTTGCTGCAGTAAGCATCAAAATCCGTGGTATCAATCACGAGATTTCTACTGTTGAGGGCGTTAAGGAAGATGTATGCGAAATCGTACTCAATGTTAAGGGAATTGTTGCAAAGCTTTCAGTGCCCGGCCCCAAGACTGTTATTATTGATGTAACAGGTGCGGCTGATGTTAAGGCTGGCGACATTAAGAGTGATTCCGATATTGAAATTCTCAACCCCGAGCATCATATTGCAACGGTATCTGAGGGTGTAAACTTCTATATGGAGCTTACATTTGATCATGGCCGCGGATATGTTCCTCAGGACAAGAATAAGCAGAATTATCCTTCGTTCGTTGATGCAATACACACAGACTCTATCTTTACACCTGTTTATAAGGCAAGTTATACTGTAGAGAACACACGTGTAGGAAGCAACACCGATTATGATAAGCTTACACTTGATGTAGAAACAAACGGAACGATTTCGGCAAAGGAAGCTATTTCTCTTGCCGCCAAGATTCTCAACGACCATCTCAATCTCTTCGTTGAACTTTCAGACGAAGCGAAGAGTCTCGACACAATGGTTGAGCGCGAAGAAACAATTAAGGAAAAGGTTCTTGAGATGACCATTGAGGACCTTGACATGTCTGTAAGAAGCTTCAACTGCTTGAAGCGTGCAGGCATTGATACGGTTGAAGATTTAATAAACAGAACCGAAGAGGATATGATCAAGGTGCGTAACCTTGGTAAGAAGTCACTTGAGGAAGTTATCCACAAGCTTCATTCTCTCGGTCTGAGTCTCAAAAGAGAAGAAGAATAATACCCAAAATCATAGCTAAAGGAGGTAAACCTGAAATGGCAGGAACCAGAAAGCTCGGCAGAACAAGCTCTCAGAGAAAAGCAATGCTCAGAGGCTTGGTAACTTATCTGCTTGAAAATGGACAGATAGAAACTACACTTACAAGAGCCAAGGAAGTAAGATGCATGGCTGAGAAGATGATTACTCTCGGCAAGAAAAATACTCTTGCTTCACGTCGTGCGGCTCTGGCATATATCACCAAGGAAGATGTTGTAACTAAGGTATTTAGTGAAATCGCTCCCAAGTATGCAGAAAGAAACGGTGGTTACACCACAATCTACAAGCTTGGTCAGCGTAGAGGTGACGCGGCAGAAATGGCGCTCATTAAGCTCGTTGGTGAAAAGGCGGAAGCTAAGGCAGCAGAAGCTGCTGAGGCTAACGTTTGATAAGGCAGTTTTCGTTTAAGCGAATACTAAATAAGACGCAAAGGACTGCCATAAGGCAGTCCTTTGTATCTATAAAAGAATTTTGAAATCGGAGGTCGTCATGGGAGTAGTAATAGGAATTGACGTCGGAGGAAGTACAACAAAAATAGTGGGATTCAGAAAAGATAATGGCAAGCGTGAGCTTATACAGCCTATGTTTGTCCGCGCAAATGACCCTGTTACTTCACTTTACGGTGCGTTTGGCAAATTTACAGATGCAAACGGACTTGCACTTGGCGACATTGAGCGAATAATTACAACAGGTGTGGGTTCAAGCAAGATCACAGGCAATATATACGGGCTTGAGTGCATATCTGCATCTGAATTCAACTCAATCGGCAGAGGCGGGCTTTACTTGTCAGGAGCCAAAGAGGCAATTATTGTAAGTCTCGGTACAGGTACGGCGATTGTTCACGCAAAGGCTGACGGTCAGATAGATTATCTCGGCGGTACAGGCGTTGGCGGCGGAACTCTGGTCGGACTTTCAAAACTTATGCTCGGAATGGATGATATACAGCATATTGATGAGCTTGCTACTGACGGCAATCTTGACAATATTGACTGGCGTATTAAGGATATCACCAAAAAGAACATTGTTCCCGGAATGCCCGATAAAATGACGGCATCGAATTTCGGAAATGTAAGTGATATTGCAAAAAAGAGTGATATTGCACTTGGAATTATGAATATGGTTTATGAAACCATAGGAATGATAGCAGTATTTGCGGCAAGGGCACACGGACTAAAGGATATTGTACTCACGGGTAATCTTACTACGCTTTCAAAGGCAAAGGCTACCTTTGACAATTTAAACAGTATGTTTGATGTGAACTTTATGATACCGGAGCTCGCACAGTTCGGTACTGTAATCGGTGCTGCACTTAAAGAAGACTGACAAAAACGGTCAGACTCAAAGAGTCTGACCTCTTTTTTTATTCTTCTTTTATAAGCTTTGCAAAAGACTCTGCAAAAATTTCTCCGCTTAGTTTTGCCTCACTTAAAGTATTGCCGTCTGTTCCTATTTCAATCAGCAGGGATCCGTCGGTATATTGCTGATTGTATGAAGCACCCCTGAGAGCAACCGACCTCATAATACCGGGATGATTTTTTTCTATTTTATCAGTTATTTTAAGGGCGAGTGAGAGGTTCTTTCTCCAATGAGGGAAGTCGGCACCGCCGGCGTCTGTTCCGGCAAGAATCATTATTTGTGCAGCATTGTTGTCACCGATTTTGCATACTGCCTTTGCTTTTGAGCTGTCGTCATACATTACGGCGTCACGGTGAATGTCAAAAACATATTTGATTGAGGGATATGCAGTCAGGTACTTTTTTATTGTGTCTGCTGACTTTGAATATGCATCCCTGTATGAATCTGCATCGTGCTGAAGAGTACAGTGGAGGGTGGTTATCCCGTATTCATTCAGCTTTTCGGCTATTGTTTTGCCTACTGCTACCATATTTACATCATCGTCGGTGCTCCTTGTATTCCCGAGCGGGTCATAATAGGTACTGCCCTCGCGGGAATAGCATTCGGTTGCGTGTGTGTGCAGAATGAGTACAAGCGGCTCTTTTGAGTTGCTGCTTAATTCAAAATCGTATTCAGCACCCAGCAGATATTGAGTGTTCACAGACAAAGCTGTAGTGTTATTCAACTGCAGTATGTTGTCAGTGCTTAAATCACACTCGATAATCGGAAACATTCCGTCGGGCTTTGCTTCGATTATAGGTTCAATGGAGTTTTCGGGCGGATTTTTATATGATGAATTGTCATTAAGCGGGGTGGTCAGGTCTCGGTGAAGAATCAGTGCTTTTTCCTGAGTATCATAATATGTTGCTCCAAAGCAAGCTTCTCTTAAGATGGTGTTCCCGTCAAAGTGAATATTGTTTCTTTTTGGTATGTAAAATGTGCTGTCAACAACGGTATTTGCCCAGACATTTGTAAATGCAGGTGTGTTGAGAGCAATTACCAATATAATTGACAGCAGTGTGATGACAAGTATGCCCCACACATTACTTTTGATTTTTTTTAGTATATTCATTTTTACCTTCCTATAAGCGTAGCCGCAGCAGATGCCGTGACCTTACGCTTACAGTATATTTTCGCTCGTATCAAAATATTCACGAAAGAGCAAGATTGATGGAGTCGGCAATTAGCCTTGACAGCTCTTCGGTAACAATGTCACTTTCTTTTGGGGTAACAAAAAATCCGCGACCGTTATCAAGTACCTGCCTGAGCTCGTCACTGATTTCACTTATTCCTGCTTCGCTCAGCGCCCCGTACACGAGTGTGGAGGATTCAACTACTGTAGGTACTCCTACGGATATGACAGGGCAGTTCAGGCTCTCTTTGTTGATAGCAAGTCGCTTGTTACCGATACCCGAGCCGGGAGAAATTCCCGTATCTGTTATCTGAACGGTGGTTGCAAGGTGGGAAAGGTCGCTTGCGGCAAGTGCATCTATAACAATTACTGCATCAGGGCGGACATTTTCCGTGGCTCCTCTTATTATTTCAAGTGTTTCAATACCTGTCTGACCAATGACTCCCGGTGTAATTGCTGAGACCGACTTTCCGCCGAGTGCAGTATAAATATCCGGCTTTATATCTTTAATGTGCCGTGTTACGATGACATTTTTTACTGTTTCGTGACCTAAGGCATCCGAGGTTATATATCTGTTGCCGAGCCCGGCTACAAGAATGCTGTCAAACTCGCGTTTTTTGCAGGCTTCAAGCAGCATCTTTTTAATTTCCCGGGACAACAGATTTGTCAATCTGTCAAAATTTTCCTCAGACATTGTCCATACCTTGCCCGTATCAATTGTAATGTATTTGCCGCAGGGCTTTCCGATTATTTCTGCTCCCTGGTCATTCAGTATATCAAGCACAGATATTTCAAATCCGTTTTCAAGCTGTTCGGTATATGAAATGCCGTGACTATTGCTTCCGCTTATTATGTCATCGCTTTTCAGTTCCTTTGCAAGGTCGGTGCGTTTGTAGCTTTTGTTCATTTGATAACCTCTCTTTCTGCAATTAGTATTTGCAAAATAATACGAAGTATTATATAGAGTTGAAATACAGGTGAATGAAAGCAGGTTTGGTTAACACATTTCCTTATTTTTGGAAAATGCTTTGTGATAAATTTACAAAAAAACACCGCAAAAATTGTGCATAAGTAATAATCTTTATTTATTCTTATTTTCGTGATTGATTATGGAAAAAATTTATGGTATAATAAAAACAACTTATGCCTCGCAAGCTTCGGCAAAAATAAGGAAGCTTTTATTTGAACATAAATTTTCTGTAATTGTATACTAAAAGGAAAATTTATGTTATAATATTCACAGTATGCTTACGATGGTATATTGTCGGCATTTTATATTGTTTTATACCTGCAGACAGGTATGGCAGAGGAGGAAATTTAATTCATGAAAAAAACGTTATCATTATTGCTTGTTCTTGTAATGCTTGCAGGCACTCTTGCGGGATGCGGCGGAATTGCTAAGGATTCCAAAGACAAGGGTGCACAGATAAATGTGTACATAGGCAATGAAATCAGAGATTATGATCCGGCTTATGCAATGATTGACGATACATCTGCAAAGATTTTCGGTCTTATTTATGCAGGCCTCGTTTCACTTGACGACGACGGCAAGGTAGTATATGACCTTATGAAGGAGTATGCGGTTGAATACGACGAAAGACTTGAACAGAATAAGATGTACATCACACTTAAGGATACAATGTGGAGTGACGGAAGAAGTCTCACGGCAGATGATGTTATATTTGCCTGGAAGAGAATTCTTGATCCCGAATTTGACGCGCCCTCTGCAAGTCTTCTTTACGATATAAAGAATGCCCGTGATGTTAAAAACGGCGACTGCTCGGTTGATGACCTTGGTATTGCTGCGGTTGATAACAATATGATTGAGGTGTTGTTTGAAAATCCTGCAAGCGTTGATTTTGATATGTTTATAGAGCGTCTTGCAAGCCCTGCACTTGTTCCTTTGCGTGAAGATATCGTAACACGTTACGACAACTGGGCATCCTCTTCATCAACAATGGTAGCAAGCGGTCCGTTTGTTGTAAAGAATCTTGAATTCAACAAGGGCGTAACCCTTGAGCGTAATACATACTACTTCCGCGACAGAGAAAGAGACAATCTTGACAAGTATGTAAAGCCCTATCAGCTTAATATATCCTTTAAGCTTGATAATGATGAAATGCTTCAGGCATTTAATGACAAAACTCTCTTCTATCTTGGTGATATACCTGTAGAAAACAGAGCAGAGTACAAAAAGAAAGTGAAGACAGCAGATGTTGCATCTGTTCACACGTATCTTATAAACAATGAAAATAAGCTTTTGTCAAAGCCCGAGGTAAGACAGGCGCTTTCTATGGCACTCGATCGTGAAGCAATTGCAGACCTTGTTGTGTTTGCAGAACCGGCAACAGGCTTTGTTCCTGATATGATAAGCGATAAAAAGGCAAATGACAGCTTCAGAAAGAACGGCGGAAAGGTGATTTCCCCCAAGGGTGATATTGAGGGAGCTAAGGCTCTTCTCGCCCAGGCTAAGGTGAAGAGCGGTTCGTTCACAATTTCGTACCTTGACGGTACAACAGAAAAGGCTATTGCAGAATATGCCGCTGAGGTTTGGGAAGAACTCGGCTTCAAGGTAAAGACGGAAAAGCTTGGCAACACCAAGAAGTTCTCAAATACATACCGTGATGGTGATTTTGACATTTTAGCAATTGATTATCAGATGCTTTCAAAGGATGCATTCAATGTATTTGCTTCCTATGCGACAAGCTTCTCCGGTATGGGTATTGATATGGAAAGCGGCGATTATGACGCAAAGCCTCACATATCCGGCTATTCGGATGCTGACTACGATGCACTTATAGAAAGTGCGTACAGTGCAGCAACAAGAAAAGAAGCAAGCACATATTTGCACCAGGCTGAAGAAAAGCTTGTGGCAGATATGCCTGTAATACCGGTCGTATTTAACAAGGATTATTATTTGATTAACAAAAAGGTACTTTCCGGCCAGTCCGTTGATTTCTTCGGTGGAAAGATTTTTGAAGACCTTAAAATGAAAAACTACAAGAAGTATCTTCCTGTAGAAGAATAATCACAAGTTTCTGCCGAAAGAGCGATTCTCTTTCGGCAGAATTATTCCTAAATTAAAAAGGAGGATTGAAAATGCAGGCACCTCTTACCGAATATAACGATATAAAAATATTTATATTGTATTTGATGAAAAATCTGCACCGCCCGCTTGATTTTACGACAATAAGCGAAATGTCTGTTCAGGACGGCTTTGTAAACTACTTTGATTTTGCGGCGTGCTTCGGGGAACTGCTTGACGGTGGCAGCATTTGCGAAAATGTTGTTGACGGTAATGCCGTATATGAAATTACCGATAAAGGAATCCTTGTTGTCAGCGAGCTTCAGAGCAATATTCTGAATGTTATCCGTGATAAAAGTCTGAGAAGCGCTCTGAGACTTTTGTCTTTCAAGGAACGCGGCTCAAAGGTCAACTGTGATTATACGGAACTTGGTGATGATAAATATATACTAAACTGTGAAATAAGCGAAAATGACTCGCTTGTGATGAAATTAAGCTTGGGGGTGGAGTCGAAGCAACTACTCGATTTGATGGTTCGCAACTTCGATAAAAAGCCTGAAGTAGCTTATAAGGGCATCATTGCCATACTTACAGGCGAAGTCGATTATCTGCTCGATTAGTAAAATTCACAAACTTTTAAAATATAATTGTGTAATTTGACCTATATTATGGTAATAATATCCATAAACAAAGCGGTTTTGTTGTTAAAAGTGACAATAAAATCGCTATTTTTTTACATTTTTTTCACAACTTGTAAAAAATCACGAAAAAAATACTTGACATTGACGCAGTTTATGGTATAATTAATAAGTAGGTATGTACTTTTTTGTGTAAAGTGAAAGGCTTGCAGATGAACAGTGATTTGAGTCTTATAAAGCGTGTTTCAGGCGGCGATGAAGAGGCTTTCAGCGAGCTTTCCGCAAAGTATGCGGCACTTGTACGCAGTATGGTGAATAAGTTCACAAGAGAGTCAATGACCTATGAGGATATCGAGGATCTGGGGCAGGAAGCGCAGATGTTGCTTTTAAAGGCTGCGCGTACCTATGACAGCGAATCCGGACTCACTTTCGGACTTTATGCGAGAATATGTATGCGGAATGGCTTTGTTTCGCTTGAGAGAAAACGCAATAAAGACCCCAAAAAAGTGGACCTGAGCGAGGAAATTCCGGTTCCCGACACAACAGATTACATAAATGAGCTTGAAAGTGCAGGAGCTCTCCTTGAAAAAATCAGGACTTGCCTTTCAGAAAAAGAATTTGATGTTTTTAAGTGTCTGACTCTTGATATGAGCCATAGTGATATTGCGCAAAGGCTCGGAACAACTGTAAAGAGTGTGGAAAACACGGTTTACAGAATAAAAAAGAAGCTTGGAGCATTGTTGCTCTGACTTATATATGCCCGATAGCTTAAATAGAGCGTTGCAGAGCTGATGTTTGGCAAAGGTGACGGTTTGAGTCCGTCTAAGGCGAAAAAATTTACCATTTTACAAAGCGAGGTAGACCAAATGTACCAGGACGAAGTTTTAGTATGCAAAGACTGCGGAGCTGAATTCACTTTCACAGCGGGCGAGCAGGAATTCTATGCAGAGAAAGACTTCCAGAACAAGCCCCAGAGATGCAAAGCTTGCCGTGATGCAAAGAAGAATGCAGCCAGAGCTCCCAGAGAACTCTTTGATGCAGTTTGCGCTAAGTGCGGTAATGTTGCAAAGGTTCCTTTCCAGCCAAGCAGTGACAAGCCTGTTTACTGCAGCGAATGCTATGCAGCAATAAAAGCTGAACAGCAGTAATCGAACTGAAATTACAAAAAAGACGGCATATCGCCGGTTTTTTTGTAATTGTGGGCAGATGTAATTATTTTACTTTATTTTTTGAGCAGAGATTTTGCCGTGACTATTGCAATTTATAAAATTTGTGGTATAATTATATTAGTTATTGTTGTATTATGCAGTACTATGTAAAATCTCAGAAAAAAAGAGGCAGTATGAAAAAGAGCTTTGAGCATAGAGAAAACAGAGACAGGAAAAGAGAAGAAGTAAGAGAACTTGACGAAAATCTTGTTATCGGCAGAAATGCCGTCAGGGAGCTTCTGAAAGGAAGCCGCACTATAGATAAAATTTTAGTTGCCAGGGGTGAACGGGAGGGCTCAATTACTACTCTTGTTGCAATGGCACTCGAAAAAAGCATTCCGGTAGTCGAATGTGAAAAGCAAAAACTCGATGCGATGGCACACGGTGTGGTTCACCAGGGAATAATTGCTATGGCAGCGGCGAAGGAATATGTAAGTGTTGAAGATATTGTGGAGATAGCCAACAGCAGAAAAGAGGCACCGCTTATTCTTATAGCAGACGGCGTTGAGGATCCGCATAATCTTGGCGCAATCATAAGAGTAGCCGAGGGCGTTGGTGCTCACGGACTTATTATTCCGAAACGCAGGGCGGTCGGAGTTACATCGGTAGTCGAAAAGGCATCTGCGGGCGCGCTTGAACATCTTGCTGTTGCGAAGGTGACAAATATAGCTTCGGCAATAGAAAAACTAAAAAAACTCGGAATCTGGATATATGCTGCCGAGGCAGGGGGAACCCCTTATTACGATGTGGATTTTTCGGGTCCCTGTGCAATAGTTGTTGGCAGTGAGGGCTTTGGCGTTTCGAGGCTCGTGCTTGATCTTTCTGACTTCAATGTATCAATTCCGATGTACGGAAAGGTTACATCTTTTAATGTGGCGTGTGCAACCTCTGTAGTAATGTGCGAGGCGGCTAAATGTCACCACAAAAAATAAGCGGATATAACGCTTTTGGAAATTCAAAAAGAAAGGACTTATATAATGTCAAACCAGGATAACACCTTTGACCGTGATGAAATGGATGCTATATCAGCCGACCTCTTGCTTAAAAAATTAAGAGATGGTCTTGACAAGCAACAGGGAACACAGGAAAGTCCCGAAAAAAGTGAAAGAAAGCAGGCTGCACATATCAGCGAGGAAGCGGTAGAACTTGCAAAATCGGAAATACTGCAGGTAGAGCCTGAGGAGTTCGGCGGAGATGATTTCAGCGAGGAAAAGCTCCGCAATATAATGAATATGCCTCTGCCTGAAGAGCCTGTTGTTGACGAAGTGTCTGATGACGATGCTGAAACAGTTGAAGAGGTGCCCGGGGAAACCGTCGGGGCAGAGGACACAACAGATGCAGAAGATCTGCCCTGGTATGATGACGATGATGTTGTAACAGAAGAGGACGAAGCTGACTCTGTAGCAGTTGAAGAGGATGAAACTGTCGCTGACACGACAATAGAAATAGATGACGAAGAGCTTATAAAAGCGGTAATTGCCGGGAACAAGCAGGAAAATGCCGGTGCTGAAGATGTCGGCTTTCTTGCGGGAGTAGCAAAAATGCTCGAAGAGGATAAAAACAACAAGAGTGTTTTTGATGATGACTACGATTCTGACGACTTATCTGATAATGAAGACACGGCCTATGACGAGGCTTTTGATGTATCCGACGGACGCGAATACAGCGGACTTAACGGAAATGAAATGAACAGTACGGAAATGAGTCTTGCTAATCTTTTCCTGGGTGAGGAAAAGATTGAAGAGGTCTACGGCAAGGAGCGTGCTGAGGAGATTATAAAGTCGGGCGAGGAGCTTGAACTTAAACAGATTCCGAAGAAAAAGAAGTTTTACGAGCTTTTCGATTCTGACTATGAGTATACTGATAATTCCCAGAACAAAGAAATAAGGGAAAGATATTCAAAGAGATTTGCGGGTGCTACTACAAGATTTGTTCTTGCAGTGGTATTTGCGGCGATACTTTTCTTCTTTGAAAATGCAGGCGTATTCGGAATCAGAATGCCAAGCATTTTGAATTCAACAGTTTATCCCGTTGTATGTGCAATGATAAACCTCCAGCTTGTTTTTCTTTGCGCACTTATGATAACAGACAAGCTTGCAATCGGTTTTATGTCACTGTTCAAACTCAAGCCTACATATGAAAGCATACCGGCAATATTGCTTATAATGTCTGTAATATATACAGCAGTAATGGCGTTTGTACCGGGTGTAAAGGTTGCCACTTTCTATAATTTCCCTGTGGCTTTAACTTTTGTGTTTACACTGTTTTATGAGATACTTAACATAAAGCGCGAGGTAATGAGTTTTGATGTTGTATCTGCTGTCAAGAGAAAATATACAATAAGAAAACTTACCGAGGAGGAAAGGGCGGAGGAAGCAAAGCTCTTTACCGATTATGTTCCCGAAGACTCTGCAATGTTTGCGGTAACAAGATGTAATTTTGCAGACGGCTTCTTTAACAGAATAAATTATACCCGCAAAGCAACGAATATCCCGGTTGTTATAATACTGACTCTTGCTGAAATGCTGATAAGCGCGGGAGTTGCTGTATTTTTGAAAACAGATATACATATAGCGGCGACAATGGTATTTCTGACAGGTGTTCTCGGACTCCCGTGTACCCTTATGATATCGGGAAGTTATTCTTTCTATCGTGCCGTAAAGAACTCCTACAAGGGAGACAGTACAATTGTCGGTGACAAGTCTATTGACGAATACTGCGATGGCTCGGTTGTATTTTTCGAGGACAGGGACATATTCCCGTCAACAGGCGTAAAAATCAACAGTGTAAAGGTGTACGGCGAAAACCGTATCGACGGGGTCATTTACTATGCGGCAAGTATATTCTCGAAAATCGGCGGGCCGCTTTCCGATGTTTTCGGACTTGCCACTGTTGAAATCGGTCACAGTGAAAGTGTTGAGGTTGCCGAAAGAGAAGATGACGGTATGAAGTGCATAGTAGACGGCACGGAAATTTACCTTGGCACAAACGATTATATGAAGTCAAAGGACTTTGAAACGCCTTATGGCGAGAGCGATGAGCTTCTTGAAAGACGGGACGGCATTAAGCTTATGTTTATTGCCAACGAGGAAGAAATTCTTGCAAAGTTCTACGTACAATATACAGTTGATTCGGAATATGAGGATATATTCAGACAACTTTACAAGGCAGGTATGTGCATAGGTGTCAGAACCTGTGACCCCAATATTGATGATGAATTTGTCAGCCGTAAGTTTGCTCTTCAGGATGATTACCCCATAAAGGTAGTACATGCAAAACTCGGCCGGGACTTTGTAAGAAAGCTTGACCGTGCAGACAGCGGAATAGTATCGGCAGGCTCGGTAAAATCGCTTTTGCGATCACTTGCAATGTGCGACAGAATCAAGTATATATCAAAGTTACACACAATATTCGAGGTAATAGGTGCACTTTTATCGCTCGTTGTGGTAGTAGGACTTGTTCTTCTTAACAGAATTGAACTCGGCTCAGTGTATGCAGCATTGTACGGAGCCTTCTGGCTGATACCTACAATGATTGTAACGATGTTCACGGAATAACCTTAAATACCGTTGCACGGTAGCTTGCAACGGTATTTTTACAATTCAGAAAGGCATATAAAATGGAAAGTAAAGTACCCTTTGAACGAATACTCAAGCGCGTTGAAAAACCGGGAAGATACTCGGGCGGAGAGTTCGGTCAGATAATCAAAGACAAAAACGAAGTAAAGGCAAGATTTGCATTCTGCTTCCCCGACAGCTATGAAATAGGTATGTCGAATTTGGGAGTCAGAATACTTTACAGTG
>JAZSET010000106.1:0-5432 GCA_045531795.1 Eubacteriales bacterium
AGAGAGAAATTTTCAAAATTACCAAGATACAGGCATGAGCCGTTATCAGACCGCCCAGCATAAAGCAGAAGACCTTGCTGATGCGTTAAGGGTAGCACTTGAAGCGACGCCAACACAGCAAAAATTGATTTATTATCGTGCGCAGCTTGCTATCTTGGCTGGAAAAGCGGAAAAAGCTAAAGAATCACATGAATACGAAGATGTGATTAAAGAGTTGCTGTCGTTCGCACGAATGGAAGGTCTTATCGGTGCTGATATGAGCGGAAAGGAGAATGACAATGCGTAAAATATTATTCCGTGGCAAACCGAAAAGCGAAGCAGACTATCAACTCTTTTCACAGAATTGGAAAAATAACTGCATAGAT
Organism: Eubacteriales bacterium; assembly: GCA_045531795.1. Taxonomy (GTDB): domain Bacteria; phylum Bacillota; class Clostridia; order Oscillospirales; family CAG-272; genus UBA4717. Next base: position 366 of record JAZSET010000106.1, read on the forward strand.
GGTTTTGTGTATGGTTCTTTAATTGTTAGTGAAAGTAAGTATTATATTTGTGTTTCTACTTTGTGTTCTGTTAATAGCCTTATCAACAATGGTGTTACAACAATAATTGAAGTTGACCCCGAAACAGTAGGACAGTACACCGGCTTGACTGACAAGAACGGCAAGAAGATTTTTGAGGGGGATATACTCAAATTCAGCGACAGATTGGTATATGTACATTGGCACGAATATTGTGGCTCTTGGGATTGCTCGTATATAAAAGCGATAGACGGCATGGCAACCTCACATGAGGAAAGAGACCCTAATAAGTGGAGATTTAACGCAAAGATTGTCGGCAACATTCACGATAATCGTGAAATTTGGGTGGTGAGCGGTGATGAGTGAACGAGATAGGCTGATAGAGTTGCTTCGAGCCGAAATGCCAACGGAATGTGACAATTATGAATCTTGTCAGGGATGTCCTTATGCGCCTGATCCAGATGGTTGTTATCAAAGCCTCGCGGCGGCCACTGCCGACCACCTGCTCGCGAACGGCGTTATATTGCCGCCTGTTAAAGCTGGCGATACAGTGTATGAAATCGAGTATGAAGTAGGTTCTTATGAATTGTGGGAAGCTCATCCGTTGCAGACAGAAGTAACAGCAATCTGTATTCTGACGGAGTATGATTATCACCCTCTTTGTAGATTTGGAAAAGATGTATTTCTCACAAGAGAAGAAGCGGAACAGGCGTCGAAAGAGGTGAAATAACCATGACCGAAAAAGATAGGCTGATAGAGTTGATACAGAACGCAAGAAACGCATACATGGACGATGCGGTAGTGAGTGAAGAGGAGTTTATCACCGATTTTCTTACATATTGCAATGATGTTGTTGTACTGCCATGTGCCATTGGTGATACCGTGTGGGCATTGCAATCACGCAACGGTCGCTTATATCCAAAACAAGGCGTTGTATCTTCTATGTTCTTCAACGGCGATATGGTGCTGGTAGTTGTCGTTAAGAATATCTCACGCGGAGAGTTCGGCAAAGCCGTATTCTTAACCAAAGAGGAAGCAGAACAGGCGGCAAAGGAAAGGAGTGAGCAGATATGAAAAAGAAAAAATATTGTGAATGCTCTGTATGTGGGTACGAGTTCTTTATCACTTCAAGCTCAGTGTATCTGGCTCAGAATGAGCCGACAATTGCTGAATACTTATCAGGAAGGACTCCTGCCATATTCAATGCGACAGATTGCCCGAATTGCAGCTGTCAGTTAATTCTCAAAGACAGAGTGCCGAAGATGGTGGAAGCACCTGAACTGCCGGAAGGAGAGTGAGCCTGATGTGTGAATTTTGCGCTTCGGCAGAAAGTATAACGGCGGCAATTCTGGTCGTGGTGTTTGGAGCTGTGTGTTATCTTGCCGGCAGAGGTGACATATTGATGCTTATTCCTACGGTGCTGAAGGAAAAGCTTGATGAATTGATAGATTCAATCAAAGAAAAGGACGGTGAAGCAAATGAAAAAGACCGATGAACTCATTGCACAAAGCATAACGTTTGCGATTGACAGTATCTCAATGGATATACAGCATACATCAGACTGCCACAAGAATATGGTTCGTGCAGAAGCTATCGCAGTTCTGAGCATAGCTTATTCGGCAGTGCGCGGCAGAAAGGAAAAGTGGCTGGCAAAATTTTTTCGAAAAAACAAGCAGGAGAAAAACACTGATAAAGATACCTAATAAAATAAAGATAGGCGGCTTCGTTTACGACATTGAACGCCCACAAGGTGCGTTTATTGGGCAAGATGGCAGAGCCTTAGACGGCGAACATAGTTTTGCTGATAAAAAAATAAAAATAGCTCAAAGAGGTTGCCTTGAATATCAACAGCTGGTGTTGCTACATGAAATGTGTCATGCGATTATAGATTGCTATACACCGGGGGAACAGGATGAAGCTTTTGTTGAGCAGTTTAGCAAAGGACTTTATCAGGTTGTTATTGATAATCCCGGCATTTTTGAGGACGAATATTTATTAGGAGGCAATACCGATGAAAATTCGTGACACAAAATTTTCTGATTATGACATTTCTCGGCAAGAAGAAATCAGGCTCAAAAAACTCTGCAGAAAATCTGATATAAAAACTACGATGGCGTTATATTTAGCGGCAAAAATAGCTAATTCGTATTTGGCTTCGGCTGTTTTTTTGAGTTTGAAATTTGGGGTGTCATTTGAACGAGTCGATCGGCTGGAGTATTTATACATATCCAAAAATGACTTCTATGGTTATCGCAGAAAAGCTCTGTGGATTTTCAAACACCTTATAGAGTGAAAAAAGGGGGTACAAAAAATCATTTTTCGTATGATAACATAAAAGCGGTTTAGACATCCACACAACCGTTCGCCCTGTCCGAGGCGAGAAACAAATATCGGGCTAAAAGAAGGAGCGATATGGCACATATTTATTTTAACCCAAACCCACAGGGTAACAAGGTGGGGGACTGCACTGTCAGAGCTTTGAGCAAGGCGCTTGGAAAAGACTGGGATAGCGTTCATGCTATGCTATCCATAAGCAGTTTTGCGCTCAAAGATGTACAACCAGCCAATCGGGCATGGGGAGCGATTCTAAGACACTACGGTTTTAGACGATATCTGGTAGACGATAATGGGTTACTGGATTATACCGTGCGTGACTTTTGTGAGGACAACCCAGAGGGCACGTTCGTTTTGGCTATTGATGGTCATGTTGTCTGCGTTGTCGATGGCGATTACTACGACACATGGGATAGTGGCGATGAAGTGCCGATTTACTATTGGAAGAGGTAGTATATGAATTACCGTGATAATAGATTCTGTGAAAATTTGAATATCGCCCAGTTTGAAACAGAGGGGCAGTACAACATTCCGGCTTTAATGCCATACAGGTACGAACCGGCAGAGTTTATTGGATTTAATTTTGCAAGATCGGCAAAAGCAAAAAAAGAAAAGGCGTTACATTTCTTTATAGACGATTATCAATTTGAGCGATTATGGCGAAATCCCATATCTTACATTGATTTAATCGGAGAGTTCCATTCTATTATGACACCGGACTTTAGCTTATACACCGATTACCCAAAGGCTTTGCAGATTTATAACCACTATCGTAAGCATTGGCTCGGTGCTTTGTGGCAAAGTATGGGCTACAAAGTTATTCCGACTATTGCATGGAGTGATGAGAGCAGTTTTGATTGGTGTTTTGATGGAGTGCCAAAAGGCGCAACTGTTGCCGTTTCAAGTGTAGGCACTCAATCAAGCGAAAAAAACAAAAGGACTATTTCTTGAGGGTTGGGCTGAAATGCTTAAAAGGCTTGAGCCGGAAACGGTTATATTTCATGGCGCAATACCGAGAGAATGCAACGCAAACATTATAAGGGTCAAGTCATTTCAAGAAAAATTCAAGGAGGCAAAAGTAGATTATGGGTGGTAGAGGCGGTTCAAGCGGCATTGTTGCCGTTGCAAACAGAACAAGAGGGGAATGGGATTATAAAGGAAATGATAAAAGAATTTCACAACTTAGCGGTGCACTTTCAAAGGCACGAAGTGTATCTAGGGTTAATTCCGTAGCAAGGGCTCTAAGAGCATTGGAAAAAAATATCACAGCGGAAATTAATAGAGTTATGTCTGGCGCAGAAAAAGAAGGTAGCCTTTCCGCTCTCATGGCTCAGAGACGAAAAGTTCGACAGTTATTGTTAAACGCAAAAATTTGATGGTATAAAATATGTCGATTTGTCGACTTCAAGTTGTAAAAGGTAACGAGGTAATATATGCGCATCAAAATTTGTGATTTCACCACTCGTGAATTATATATGCTTCGCCGACTTTGTAATTTTACGCCTGATGAGTTAACAATGTTTATTTTGCGTTCTAAAGATATTCCGCTTGAACAATGTGCAGAAGAAATGAACTGTTGTGTTGAAACCGCACACCGTATTGCTAAAAAGGTTCTAGATAAGGTTGAACGTGTGTGCGGAATAAATCCGAAAAAAATCCGAAAAAAATAGCCCCTTTTCTGACAAAAAAATACCTAGTTTTTAGACAGTAACGTGCCATGGCGTTGCTGTCTTTTTTGTTTTAAACTCAGGTTGAAAGGAAGTGGAACACATGGCGTATAATTCAGCGTTTCAACCATCTTATATGGCTTATGGTCAAGCCTCACAGGGTGTACAGATGCCCTCTTATCAGGTGCCGTCTTACCAGCCAACATATGAAATGCCGAAATATCAACCGCCTGCGCAGAACGTGGGCAGTGGGATTATTTGGGTACAGGGCGAGGCTGGCGCAAAATCATATCTTGTTGCACCGAACACGACCGTTCTTTTGATGGACAGCGAAAATTCTCGATTTTATCTAAAGTCTACAGATGCCTCAGGTGTTCCGCTTCCTCTCCGCAAGTTTAGCTATACCGAGGAAAGCGATGCCTCTCAGACTACAGCGCAAGCGGTGATGCCTGATTTGGCTATATCTCAGGAAACATTTAACGATATGGCGAAACAGCTTGAAGACTTAAGAGGTAGCTATAAAGAGTTATATGAAAAAGTCGAAAGACTTACCGCAGAACCAAAACGTAAATCAGTAAAGGCGGTGGAAGATAATGCCTAATCAAATTTTTGAAGCACTTAACGGCAGCGCACAGAACCAAAACATAATTCAACAGTTTCAACGTTTCATGCAAGAAATGCAGGGTAAAAACCCACACACAGAAATTCAGCGACTTTTGCAGTCTGGACAGGTGAGCCAACATCAGCTCACTGAGGCTCAGCAGATGGCTCAGCAGATGCAAAGTCTTTTCTCGATGTTCAAAAAGTAGTACACAAATCAGATGCGCATTGATTTTGTAATAAAAATTCCAAAACAAGGGAGATGTTAAAAACACACATGATGACTGAAGGTTACTCACTTAGTGACATTGCCACCGTTACTGGTGGCGGTAATAACAGAAATAATGATAATGGTTTCGGCGGCGACTGGGGCGCATGGATAATCCTATTTTTGCTCTTTGGTCTTTTCGGTCGTGGCGGTTACGGCTTTGGTGGCGGTGGCGGTCAG
>JAZSET010000132.1:0-17369 GCA_045531795.1 Eubacteriales bacterium
ACATCGACAGGCTTGATCAGAATATACTTGAGCGTTCAATTATGTCATCAAAGCCAAGATACCTTATGAAAAAGAATGTCGGGCTCAACAAAGATGAATTCCTTAACTGGAATAACCCGATAGTTGAGGTAGAGGGCGATCTTACCGAGGAGCGTTTCCACGCAATTACATTACCCGAGCTTGACTCATCTGTTCTCACCGTCAGAGATTCAAAAATCAAGGAAATGCGCGAGGTTACCTCAAACAGAGATGTAAACCACGGTACTTCCGAAAGTCTGACGTCAGGTGTTGCCATAGCCGCACTCCAGGAAGCAGGAAGCAAGGTTACCCGTGACATTATCACCAACTCTTTCAATGCTTACGAATCTGTTGTAAGGCTTGTAATTGAGCTTATAAGACAGTTTTACAGTGACGAGCGTTGCTTTAGAATAACCGAGCCAAACGGCGACGGCTACAGATACTTAAATTATAGTGCTAAAGGTCTCAGAGAAGAAAAAATAACTATCGGCAATGATATCTTCTACAGATTACCCATATTTGATATTGAAGTAAAAGCAAAGACTACATCGGTATTTTCAAGACTTGCACAGAATGAAACCATAATAAATCTTTACAAGCTCGGTTTCTTCAAAAGCGAAAACAACGCCGAGTCAATATCTGCCCTGAGTTCAATGGAGCTTGAGGGCAAAAAACAGATACTTGAAAGCTTAAGAAACAACAAGAATTCTTTGTCTGATACTCCTGATACCCAAAGTTCCTCAGAAGAGAAGATAAAATCAAAGGTGTCAGAGGGAGTAAAGTCAGCAAAAAAGTTATATGAGGTAAAAAATGATTGATGTAAAAATTGAGCGAAGCGGAAAAATGCTTTCCCTTTGCGCAGTGGGACACGCCGATTATGCACCATACGGTTCTGACATTGTTTGTGCCGGAGCATCAAGTGTTATACTCGGTCTTTCAGGCGCACTTGCGAATGTGCTGACTCACATTGAATTGTCAAGTGGACTTGCAGTAATAAGATGTCCCGATTCAAGAGACAGCCGTGCTGCCTTTAAGGTGGCAGAAAAGGCTTTATCCCTTATTGCAGCAGAATACCCGAAAAATCTGAAGCTCATCTGCAATATGGCTTAATACAGAAAGGAATTCCTATGATATATCATTCCCTTATGCTGTTTTCAAACAGCGAAACTCCGGGCGACAAAATACAAGGCTATACTATGCCTGCAGACGCCGTGCAGGATTCAGGTAAAGCAAAAAATGAGTCGGAGGGTGTTGCCACTCTGCCCTCCCTCACGGGCGAAATTACTGCTCCCGACGCCGGGGAGAATATCCTGCCTCAGAAAACAAGGCGTGAGATTTATGACGAGTTCATCAAGGCAAACAAAGATTTTTATGTTGAAGACACTCAGAATATAATCAACCGTCGCTTTAAAGAGGCAAGAGAAACAGAAGTGGCACTTGAAAACGCAAACTCCAGAATAAAGGAGCTTGAAGAAAAGCTGAAAAAGCCCGATCCATTACCGCCGGGCGATGAATTTTTAAAAGCTCACCCCGATTTCGACCTGACAAATGAGCTTAAGAATGACACATTCCGTATCCTTTATGAAAACGGAATAGATGTCAGCGAAGCTTATAATGCTTCCCACCACAATTCACTCATTGAACAGGCAAAAAGCACGGCTCACGAGTCTGCCGTCAAGGCAACTCTTGACAGTGTCCGTGCAAGAGGAGTGAGAATTCACGAATCGGCTGCTATGTCAAATTACGGGACAACCTTAAGCCGTGACGTTTCAAGTCTTACAAGGCTTGAAAGAGCCGAAATCGCCCGCCGTGTTATGGCAGGAGAAAGCGTCAGCTTTTCTTAACTAAAAATTATAGGAGAAAATTATGCCAAACACACATATTCTTACACTCTTTTCCTCAGGTGAAAATGTTATGACCACTGAAGGTGCAATTAACATTACAAGTGAGGAAACAACAAACGGTTTTCTTTCAAATGATATGAAAACCTATTACAGCGACTTCCTTATCGACAATGCAGAAAGCGCACTTGTTCACGCACAGTTCGGTCAGAAGAGACCGATCCCCAGAAACGGTGGAAAGACCGTTGAATTCAGACGCTACTCTGCACTCCCCAAGGCTTCAACACCTCTTACCGAGGGCGTTACACCCAGAGGAACATCTATGGAAATGTCAACTGTCCGTGCAAATGTATATCAGTACGGTGCATATATTGAGCTTTCCGATATGCTTCTCATGACTGCCATTGACAACAATGTACTTGAAGCAACAAAGCTTTTAGGCTCACAGGCAGGCAGAACTATTGATTCTGTAATCCGTGATGTTATTGTCTCTGCAGGTACAAATGTACAGTACGGCGAGGGAAAGGTAAATTCAAGACTTGAGCTTGTCGGCGGTGAGGCTGACGGTAACCACTACCTCACAGTTGACTGTATCCGCCGTGCAGCCCGCGCTCTCAAGGCAAAGAACGTTGAAAAGATAAACGGCTCATATGTTGCCATTATCCACCCTGACGTTGCCTACGACCTTATGAACGATCCCGAATGGGAAAAGCCCAAGAGCTACTGCGATCCTGCCGACCTTTACAACGGTGAAATCGGTAAGATTGGCGGTGTCAGATTCGTTGAGTCCACAGAGGCTAAAATTATCGAGGCTGACACTCTCGTTAAGGAAACAGGCGCAAAGTTCCTTACAATCGCTTCCTACAGCACAAAGTCTACCGCAGACAGCATCGGTGACGGCGTTGGCGCTGCAACCAAGTTCACTCTTACAGTAAGTGACACATTAACAAATGAAGATGCGGAAAAGCTTGTCGGCAAGTCACTTCAGCTTTATGATGAAGATGCAGCTACTGTTGAAACAGTTAAGGTTGTCGGCGTAAAGCCCTCTGCAAATGCCGTATATCTTGAAGCAGCCCCCGCGTCCGCTTCATATGCAAGTGGTGACAAGGCTTATGCCGCAAACGCAGGCAGACTCGGCAGAGACGTTTACTGCACTCTTGTAATCGGTGCAAACGCATACGGTGTTATTGATATAATCGGCGGTGGTCTTGAGCATATTGTAAAGCAGCTCGGCTCTGCCGGTACAGGCGACCCCATCAACCAGCGTGCAACTGTTGGCTGGAAGGCTGCAATCAGTGCATCCGTTCTTGCACAGGAAGCAATGGTGAGAATTGAAACTGCATCAAGTTTCGAATCAGGCTCCAACTAATTAAACAAAGAGGGGGAGCAATGCTCCCCCAATACCTCTGAAAGGATATAATTCTATGGAAAACACTAACACAAAGCAGTCCGCTAAAGACACAGCTCTCGAAAAGAAACTCAAAGCTCTTTGCAAGGAGTATGAAGAAAAACTAAGTCTTCTCGAATCATCGGTACAGAATACTGTGGCAGAAAACAAGCCGAAAATCCGTGATATTACCCCCGAAAAGCCCGATGACTATGTTGAAATCAGGCTTTTCAAGGACGGCGATAAGTACAAGGATGATATGCTTGTCGGAATTAACGGCTATATGTGCCGTATTATGAGAGGCGTTCCTGTAAAAGTAAAGCGCTCTTTTGCAAATGTAATTGCCGAATCAGAAAGCTCGGTTGCAAATGTAAACGCCGATTTTTTATCCCGTGACGGCAAAATGGAACGATATTTTTAATAAGAAAGGCTGGTACATAAATGATTAAGGAAACATCTTTTGAAATGGTTAAAAACTCAAAGGGTGAAGTGTCAAAAATCTGCCACTACATCCTTGATGAGGCTGCTGATTTTGAAAATCTTCCTGCCAATGCTCCCGTTGGCTCCGATGCTCTCGCACCTGATACGGTTTACATCAAATTTCCGAAAGGCTGGTCAGCAATATGATAAGCGAAGCTGACATCATAAGCCGCGTTAACGAGTTAAAGCCGAACGAATATTCAGCTTCTCTGGGCAAATTCGTAAGAGAACTTGAACTTCGCATACGAAAAGATATATTTGACGAAAAAGAGCCTGTATATGACGCCGTTGCTCTCATTCTTGATGAGCCTGAAAGCGAAATATACATTCTGTATCTCTTTGCAGTAATAGATTTTTTAAACTGCGAATTCGGGAAATACGAATGTTCTCTCGCAGAATACAAAAACGCCTACAGCAGGCTTGAGGCAAAACTTGTTGAAAACAGAAGTCCGCGTGAAAGGAAGTTTAAGATATGGTAGATTTACGCTCTGTTGATGATTTTCAAAGTACAGACGAGCTTCTTGGCTATATACTTTCCCTGCTTACTGACATTGACTCAAGACTTTCTGCCATAGAAGAGGTGATATAAATGGTAACTCATAATCCCGACTACAGGGAAAAGCGAGTGCGTAAAACTATTGACTGCTTTAAAGGCTTAAACAAAAACACATCTGCGGGTGAGGGTTATTTTACAGAAGCTGAAAATTTCTGCAGTGATTATTATCCCGGTGTAAAAACTATCGGGAACAAGTACCTTTATGAGACTGCCTATCCGCTTACGGGAGAGGTAACCATTGGCGGCACTGACAAGCTTTTTTACACCTGTGACGAGGGCTTTATTTATGATAACACCCGCTATTTGGGCATTACAAAAGGCAAAAAGACTCTTGCCGTTCTCGGAGAATCGGTAGCAATTTTCCCCGACAAGTACTGTTTTTTTAAAACTACCGAATATTACTTTTATTCCGAATCCTCAGGCATGAGGAAAACTACTCCCTATTCTACCGTAAACGACAGTGTCCCTCTCCGTGCCGTGAGCAGTTCTGTTCCTTATGTAGGCAAAGAGGGCGAAAAGTACTATAATACCAACACACGCCTTATCTACACATATGAAAACGGTGCGTGGACAAACGGCACTGTTCCCGATACGGCAACAATTTACAGTGTCAGCTACACAGAGTTTGATAAAATGAGGGCAAGGTTCAACTGGTATTTTCAGTCCACAGGTGCAGCAAGAATCGAAACCGTAGGATATGACGGCGACAGTACAAAAAACGACCTCTTAAGACTGACATTTTACAGAAACAATCAGGAAAGCAATGTAAATTTTGACAGATTCGGTATTGGTGATCACGTGAGGGTTTTCGGGCTGTCTCCCGAGGACCTTAAATATCAGGCAAAGCTTGAAGCACTTAGTGCAGGCACGGAAATTGCAGGGTATGGATATGGATATATTCTTTTCAAAAACAATGTAGGCATTGACATTATAGACACATATTTAGGTCCTGAAACAGAGGCTATAATTATCGAATCGGTTATCCCAAGTCTTGACTGTGCCGTATGTGTAGGTGACCGTATATGGGGCGCCAGGGATAATATTATTTATGCCTGCAGTCCCGGTAACATTCACAGCTGGGGTAGCGGTAACGATTATGACACCCATGTTTCACTTAAATCGGAGGCTTCGGGAAAGATTATCGGGTGTGCAGATCTTGGCGGTACGCCTGTGTTTTTTAACGAAAACTCTGTAACCAAGGTAACAAGGGTATATAACGGATACAGATTATACACTGTACCTGCCCCATCTCTTTCAAAATCAAACCCTGAGAGCATTGCTTGTGTCGGAGGTAATCTTTATTATCTGTCAGACTGCGGTGTTATGTGCTACAACGGGACAACCTTTAAAAAAATAGAAAGCAACTTTGATGATGTGTTTACCGACTGCAAGGCAGGCACAGACGGCAGCAAATACTATCTTGCAAGCCCTGCCAGCACCTATATTTATGACCCTGAAAGCAAGGTCTGGTACACCGATTCGACTAAATATGCGGGATTTGCAAGATTCGGTCCTTATTTTGCGGGACTCGTTTCTGAAAGCTCAGGGCTTTCTGTTAATCTGATAAATAATTGCGGTGAGCTGGGACTTGACAAAACAACAGGCAGCGAAAGATGCCTTGTTTTCACCCCGTTTGACGAGGGTACTCACGAGACAAAATATTACAGCAAACTCATATTCAAAACAAGCTCATCCGCAGCCTCGCTTATAAATATTGAAGTGTCATACGACGGCAATGAGTTTGAAGATAAAGGAACTATAGTGTCGCGTGGCACTCAAGCTACTATAAGCGTACTTGAATTAAAACCACAGCCCTGCAAAACTATGCAGATAAGGCTGAGATCACCGGCAGATGAGAATTATACTATTATCTCTGTAACAAGAGAATATGCAATTCACGAAAACAAAAAATAATAGGCAAAAGAAAGGATTGTATTTATGGATCTGACATTACTTGCACACATAAAATCACTTATAAAAAAAATCCCTAAAGGCGACAAGGGTGACAAAGGCGACAAGGGCGAAGAGGGCTTTACGAGAGTAGTAAATCACATTGACCCCAAGTCCCCACTGACTCTTTATAATCACACCGACAACTATGTAAAGCTGACAACGCCCGCTTCTTTGTATATCGATTTTGATTTTGACACAACTTACGACAGCACTCCCTCGGATGAAGACAAGTGCAAACAGTTGTCTCTTATAATTGAATATAATGAAAACCTCTCTTCACTTGCTCTTCCTGATACTATAAAATGGGCAGTTACCACGCCTGTTTTCTATCGCGATCAGACCTATTTCCTGAGCTTTGTGAAATACTCTGAAAGTGTTATCGGTGTCTGGACGGTGCTTGAATGAACAGAAGAATTTTTGACACATTAAGCCAATACAAAAAAGTACCCGTATCGGGAATCGGCAATCTGCAGTGGAACAACTCGACAGGCGGCGCTCTGACAGATATATTTATTTACGGCAACTCCATACAACACGGCACCCCTTCAAACAGTTCACCCGTGGAAATCACAAGCAACGAATGCAAATACAGGTGTTGCGGCAGGAATATGTGGGGAGGAAATGCACTAAAAAGCGATTTGCTTGATAATGGTGCAACAGTCAACTATGACGGCAGTATTACCATAACCGCTAAGATGACAAAAAGCAGCGTCACACTTCTGAAAACAAACTTCGATGCAAATACCCCATATACAATAATTCTGTACGGAAGAAATTTCAGTCAGATCTCCCAAAACACCTGCATTAAAATTGAGTACAGCGATAACAGTACCGATGAATTGAAGTTTCAAAACATAGACGAAGAGTGCTACTGTATTTTTACTACGCCTCAGGACAAGCAGATAAAAAGGCTTGTTACATACGGCAACGGCGAAGAGAGCTTCCTGTACTGTGACAAGTGCGGGCTTTTTAAAGGAACGCTTACCCTTGATGACTTTGAAGACTATTTTGACGGAGGAACCATTGTTGTCCCCGAAGCACTGCATTCTGCAAAAAATATGTTTAATGTATGGGATGTAAGCGGAGGCCGTGTTATACATAACGTTGAAGAACTTATAGTTGATGGAAAAAACGTTTATGTTCAAGGTATATACCTCACCTATTCATATCCTTTTGGATACTTAAAAGTCGGTATAAAGCCCGGCGCATCCATTCTTGATATTATCTCAACCCACTTTGTGACAGGTGCTGCTCAAAAAGCAAATCATATTTATCAAACCGAGAGTGGCAGGTATCCCTATTTGTTCTTTGAGGACACAAACATTACAACTGCAGAAGAAGCCAATGCATGGTTTCAGTCGCAATATGCTGCCCACACACCGGTCAGAATAATCCGTTCTATAGCAGAGCCCTTTGCCAGCAACACAGAGCCTCAAAAACTGATATCTCCCAAGGGCTTCGGTCAGATAATTGAAATAGGCGAAACTCTCGGTGCCAGAATAGAGGCAACTTATATATCACATACATAAGGAGGATAATAATGTTTGCTAAACTAAATGACGAAAAGCTTATTTTTGCACCAAAAAGCATTATCTGCACCATTGAGATAAACGGCAAAAGCAAGCGATATCAGGTATTTAATCCAACTGTCGAAGAATATTTTAACTCCGGCTACTTCCCCGTTGTGCTCTCCCCGCTAGCTGACTATGATTTAACCGCTTTTTATAAAAGAAATTTCTTTTTAAAAGACAATACAATATACGGAGAATGGGTAGAATGCTCATTTGAAGAGGCCCTTGAGTACGAAGCAATTGAGGCCCGGTTATCCGGAGGTGCGCTATGACCTGGGAAATAGTTTTAGGACTTATCGCGCTGACAGGCGCAATTATAAGCATAGCCACTCCGCTTTTAAAACTTAATTCAAGTATCACAAAGCTTAACTGCTCAATTGACGCATTAAGTGACGGAATGAAGAAAAGCGACGACAGAATCACCAAGCACGGTACGGAAATTGATGAAATTGAGCATCGTGTTACCGTGCTTGAGGCGTATAATTCAAAAGAAAGGACTATGCAATGATTTTACCTGTAAAATACGGAAATATAAAAATTACCTCCCCCTTTGGCAACCGATTCTTAAACGGACAGAACGGTTTTCACAGCGGTATTGACATTGTCGGGACAGAAAGCAACGAAATCGTGTCTGTATCAAACGGCACTGTACTCTGGTCAAAAATTGTAACCGATAAAAATAACCCCACCTGGCAATGGGGTAATTATGTGGCAATTATGGGCGACGACGGTAACACCTGCTACTACTGTCACCTTGCTATCAGAAAGGTAAACGCGGGAGACAGAGTGCGTGCCGGAGATGTTATCGGTATTATGGGTAACAGCGGTTACAGCTTCGGCAACCACCTGCACTTTGAGGTAAGACCAAAAAATGCAAAAGCCGTTGACGCGGCAAACTACCTGAAATTACCGAATATCGTCTCGGAAATAAGCGAACAGGAATATTATTCGGATATAGTCGTATCAGAATGTGGTTTTACAAAAGAAACACGCGCATATATAAACGACTATCCCTGGGCAGAAGACCTGTGGAGAAAGCTTGCCTTTGCCATAAGGAGAAAAGAGGGCAAGACTGACCGCGAGGGAATCAGAAAAAGGCTGAAATTTTTGCCTCACACGGTAAAATATCTTGACAGGTACAAGTTTTCTTCTGACCTTTGGAGAAAGCTCGGAGAAAGGATGTAAATATGATAGTTGAATTTATAAACGAGTACGGCACAACAATTCTCTACACTGTGCTTACCGCCCTTGCAGGCTACATAGGACTTTTTGTAAAGTCGCTTTACACAAAATATGTAAACGACAAAACAAAAAAGGATGTTGTGGCTACCTGCGTAAAAGCGGTTGAACAGCTGTACAAGGATCTGCACGGTGAAGAAAAGTACAACGAGGTTGTAAAATCCGCAAGTGAAATGTTATCACTTAAGGGTATTTTCATAAGCGACCTTGAACTGAAAATTCTCATTGAAGCGGCAGTCGGAGAATTCAACAATGTTTTTGCAAAGACCAACTGACATATTCCATATAGACAATTTTCATAAAAACCTCCCGATAAATATTTAGTATACTTAAATTAAGTACACTAACAACATTATAGCACAAAATAATCTTAAAATATACTTATATTAAGATTTTTTTGGAGATTTTTATGAGAAACAAGAATAATAAGCATATCGGAATAGAAATTGATTCTGAACTTCACTATAAGCTTCACTATATATCAAAGTATTACGGTCGTTCTGCAAATGGAGAAATTCTTTATTTGATAAGACAGGAAATTAAAGCTTTTGAAAAAAGCGAAGGAGTAATCGAAATTCCCGAAGCGCAGGAAACTAAGTAATTCCATTTTAAGCATAATATAGAAAAGGCACTTCTGGTTTTTGCCACAAGTGCCTTTTCATTATTTTATTCTTTAAATTGATGCCTACGAATCAGTTATTTTCGCTGACATAGATTGCAGCCCTGCTCTGAATTGCATTTGCAGCCTCAGCGCTTGTGCACTGTCCCTCGAAGAAACGACCTGCCTCTTCGTTTACAATTTTCTCTATTTCGCTGTCGTTTCTTGTAAGCATATCAGCTGTTCTGATATATGCAAGAACCTCTTGGGCAAGCTCATTGTCAAGATAATATTCCTTATACTCAAAGGGTCTTATCGCCATATCGGCTACGACTTTCCTTGCCATACCGCCGACAAAGCCGCCGTCGAGCATTATATCTTCTTTTTCGTTATTCTCTGCGTCCTCTTTACGCTTCTGATCATCAGCTATCTGCTTTTCCATAAGCTTGATAAGCGAATCTGTGCGTACCGGGAAACACCAGTCAAGGTTTTCCTGATACTCGGGTGTCAGAAGAGATGCTATGAACGCCCACGCACCGTCCTTAAGCTTTGATTTTGAAGACATTGATATTGATGCGGAATTATCAACAATTACAGGGTGTCCTGACTTTGTCGGATAGCCGAGGAAAACTACTTCATCTGTTGAAAAAGCATATTCCATAGGGCTTGTTGCCTCTGAGAAGTTGCTCAGATAATTCTGTACAAGAACTACCCTGCCGTCTCTGGGTGCAGTTTCAATATCCTGCCAGAAGCTATCGTCTACATTCCCGTAGTCAATGTTGTCATAGATACTTGTTTCACTTAAGGTTTTTGCAAACTCAAGAAGCTTTTCAAATGTACCGTCATTGAAATAGCACTTGTTTGTGTCTATATCAACAAACTCATCATACATTGCGCTCATAACCATCTCCATAAAGCTTGCTCTTGTCATATCGAGGAACATTGTAGTGCCCTCGGGAAGTGAATTTGCAAGTTTTAAGAACGACTCTGTATTCCAGTTCTTTGCATATTCGCCGATTACGTCTTCCTTTGCCATAAAGCCCTGGATTGTAAACTGAGGAGAAAATCTGTAAAGCTTTCCGTCCTTTTCGTAAGCCGCAAGAACATTTGCCTCAAACATTGAACGGTCAAAATTTTCGTCTTCATCTATGTATTTGTAAAGGTCTGCAAACATTCCCTTTGAAGAATAGCTGTCAAACGGAATTTCACTCGTACATACAAGAAGGTCAGGAATATTGCCCGCTGCTATGTCACCATTTAATTTTGCTATTGCGTCTTCGTATGTATATTCACTGTCTTCAGAGTAGTCAATGCCCTCTGAATAATTCTTGAATACGATTCTGTATTCATCATTATTGCGGTTAAAGTCATATACCTGTTTCTGTATATTGTAATCCATATACAGCGCGCCGAGCGTGAGGATATACTTGGGTTTGATTTCATCTTCGGGAACAGGTGTCAGGCGCATAATTTTCATTCCTGTATCCTGGGATGTTGTGTAGTCATATGTGGCGCACACAAATCTGCCGTCATCAAGAGGTATAATTGAGTTCGGATAGAACTGCATAAGGTCTGAGTTCATATAATCAAGCACAAGCTCGCCGGTGCCTGTTTCAAAGGAGTAACCGCCGACACCTTTGTCGGTGATATAATATAAGTCGTATTCACCTGTACCCGCGAAACACTGACCGCTATATGTATACTCCGATAAATCATAAGGCTCACTTACAGCTCCTGTTACAACATCAAGCTTTACCGCTATCTGATTATAACTTGAATCACTGTAAAATGCGATAAGTTCATCGCCTGCCACAAGAAGTGTGCTTATATAGTTTGCCCCTAAATCCTCTGTGCTCTTTTTAAGTACAATGTTCATATCATTATCAAGCACGCAGATATTGTCGTTGCAGATAAAGGCAAGCTTTCCGCCCGGCAGTGCCGTCATCTGACTTGCATAAGCATGTTCTTCAGGCTTAAGACCCATAAGATCTGTGAGGGAAAGTTGTTTTATAATGTTAAAATCATTATCGAGATGCACAATGTAATTCTTTGATTCACCGTAGCCGGTAGCTTCATCATAGTAGTATGAGCTTATTGTTGTATAATAGGTTCCGTCATCAAGAAGCTCAGTCTGTCCCATCCAGCTGTTTTCATCAAGCTCAAGGTTTGCAGAATAGAAATCCGAGGCCTTGTTGAAGTTCTCATCAAGCCTTACAAACTTCTCGGAATATATGTCGTTTTCTTCATCAAAGACTGTGCCGTAAACAAGATAGCCGTCAGAAGTCTTTTCAAAGCTTGTGATATACTCCATACCCTCGGGAAGAGAGAAGGTTTCCACCTTGAACACATTGTCAAGCACCTGCTTGTCGGGAAGCTTTGTTTTCTGGCAGGATACTGTTGCAAATACAGTAAGCGCTATCAAAGCAAGGATCAGTGTAAGTTTTAAAAATTTTTTCATTGTTGTTTTCCTTTCAGAAATATATTAAAACTTGTGTTTCTTATATATTTTTTCGAATGCCGCAAGTACAGGCTTTATAAGCAGAAGTACTGCCGCAAACAAAAGTATAACGGGTATTACCGCAAGGACTCTGTAAACGCTGTACACCTCTGCTGCCTTAAGTGCAAGTATGAGCATTGCCTTTTCGCTGTACGAATACTTTATGTCATTCGTTTCGGTAATAAGCCTGTTTTTGTTTTCAAGAAGCTCACGGAGACTTTCACCCTCAAAGCGGTCATCTATGTTATATACCACCGCTTTAAAGCTTCCCATAAGCTCATTTACAAGATTTTTTGCATAGTTGGTTATGGGGTCGGGTATCATCGCCTCAAATACCGTGAAGCTTCTGTCATTTGACCCTTTTCTGAATGCAGCCGAATCGGCATTTATATAAACCCTCGGTTTATCGCCGTAAACCTCGGTATATATGCCCTTTGGAACCTCTGTTACTCCGCATACTGTATAAATATCAGTACCGATTTTCATCTGCATTCCCACAACGCCCTTGTCTGTACCGAAAAGCTGCCACGCGGCAAGCTCATCAACAAGGATTGAGTCAACGGCTCCCACGTCAGCCATAGGGTATGCACCCTCTTTGAGCTTTAGTGGGTGAAAAGTAAAATAATTACCAAGATAAAGTGTAGCATTTACGCCCACACTTCTCTTATCGTCAAGAGACGCAAGTGTTTCTGACGCTTCGCCTGAGGTACTGTACACAGCCATTGGTGTGTCCTTGGAGTCTGCAAGATATTTATTCTTGATATCTGCCACAGTTTTTATATATGCAAATGCCGTAAAGCCGCCGCTTTCGGGCATATAAGCCGAAATATGACTGTGAGAGTCCGCACCCCACTTTTCTGAGGCGTTATATTCTATAAGCTCCTTTGGTACCTGCCTGTAACCTGTATACACACAAAGCGTAACAAGTGAAAACAAAAGTGTCAGGGCAAGGAGTATTATAATAATCTTTTTTCTCATATTACTTATCCGCAAGTCTTACCTGCATACCGTCAGATATGGGGGCAGATGATGTTGTTATTACAAATTCTCCGCCTAAAAGCTCACCCGATACTGCCGAGTAGGTTTCGTCCGATGCAATTACCTCAACGTCTACTCTGCGTGCCGTGTAGCGGTTACCGAGAGGGGTACTCTTTGATTCAACTATAAGTAAGAACTTTCCGTTTGAATCCTCTCTTATCGAGCTGTTGGGAACAACTCTGTCATAGCTTCTCGAATTTTCACCGATAGTGAAGTTAAGTGTCTGTCCGGCAGAAATATCACCACCCGTTACGGTAAGTACAACTATTTTTCCTCTGCCGGGATTTGACGCATCGTTTCTGAATGCAGTAACAAATATTTCGGGTGCTTCACCGTAGTAGAAATTCTGAAGATTTGCCTTGTCACCGACTCTGATTCTGCTCACCTGCTCATTTGTTGCAGAAAATTCCATAGTGAAGCCCTTTTCATCAATCGCAATCGTTGCAAGGGTTGCACCGCTGTCGTATTCCTCGCCTGCGGTATATGACATTGTAGTAATCGTACCCGATACAGGTGCGGTAATTTCGGTATTTACAAGCTTCTTCTTTATTCTTTCAACCTCTTTTTGCTGACGGGAAATAGCATCATTGATGTTTGCAAACTCAAGTCTCTTTATTTCCTCGTCAAAAGGCTCGTTCTTATCCTCTGCCGCTTTCTTTCTCTCAAGGACCTCAAGCTCGCGCTTTGCAAGGTTTAATTTGTCTTCAAGCTCATCCTCGTCTCCGGGGTTATCCTTTTCAAGCTTTGTAAGCTCTTCCTGTTTTTTCTTAAGTGCCTTGTTGTCTGCCTTGAGAGTCTTTTCAAGAGCCTCTGCCTCGTCACGGAGCTTTGCATATTCAAGCTTGCTTTTGGCACTCTTCAGTGCATCCTCCGCCTTTGACTTGTCAGCTTCAGCCTCAATCATATCTCTTTCAAGGTCGGAAAGCTCCTCAGACAGCTTTGACACTTGCTTGTTATATGCGGCTATCTGTCTTAAATTTTCATTCTTTTTCTCTGTCTTCTGAGAAATATCACGGTTAAGATCGTCTATGTAATCGTCATATTTTGAAGCATCGTCTTTATTTCCCGAAACCTCGTAATATGCCGCCTCTGCCTCATCATAGGTAATCCGTGCCTGTTCGATAACTGCTTCATAACCCACTTCGCTTGTGGCTGCAGGAGTTCCTCCCGTGAGGTCATTGTAGGCATTCTGTGCTTCACTGTCACCGGGGTTTGCCAAAAGGCGCTTAAAGAGAGCAAATTCATTTTCAAGCACCTGAAGCGCCGCCTTCGCTCTTCTCATATCACCGAGAAGCTGTGAAATATTGGCATTTGTCTCGCCGATACTTCCGATATCCTCCTGATACTGTGCCTTTTTGTCGCTCGCCTTTGCTATTGCGTTATCAAGTTCGAGATTCTTATCCTCAAGTGCCTCTATTTTAAGCTTGATTTCATCAATTTCCTTGTCCTTTAAATCATACGCGGCTTCTGCCTTTTTGAAGATACTGTTTGATGAATTAAAGAGCTTCTCGTTTTCATCAAGCTCGGCCTTTATCTCCTCAATGGTATCATAATTGGCTTCAAATCTGCCCATTTTGCCCTTGAGCTCATCAAGCTGCTCGTTTGGTGCTTCGAGAGCTTCTTCCATAGTCTCAATTTCAAGCTCTAAAGCCTCGAATTTTGCCTTGTATCCGGGAACTGATGCGAGTTTTTCGCTTGTTTCTGTAATTTCCTCGTTTTTCTTTTTTATTTCATAATCATAGTCATTTATCTCACTGTCCACCTCTTCCATAAGCATCTGCTGCTTCTGGATAAGAAGCTGACTTAATGCCTTTTCGGCATCCGAGAGCGCACTGCTGTTATTTTCAACAAGTGTGAACATAAGCTGACCGCGCTCAACTCTTTCGCCGCGTCTTACGTGTACCTCGGCAATTTCTCTGCCCTCGTCACCGACTACATTAAAATCCTGATTTGCGCTTACAGTAGCACTTGCCTTAATTCTGTCGTTTATCTGCTTATACTGCGCATACTGAGTCGAAACCTCGGGAAGTGATTTGTTCATTATGGTATTTGAGAAAAATGTGAGTATAAGCATTATTATAAGGAATATAATAAGCGCTGTTTTGATTATTTCGCGTCTTTTGTTATTTGATTCCATTTTGTCCTCCACCTTTATTTGATTCCGCCCGAGTATGAAATACCCTCGACAAGATAATCTTCACTGTATAAGAATATAAGCATTGGTATCACCATATAAATTGTTGCCGCCGCAAAGGCAATTCCCGTATCCTGAGTATTCAGATTGGATAGGAATACCGAAAGCGGATGTGCTTCTGAGTCAGACAGCATTATTAGCGGCTGTTCTACCATATTCCAGTAATCTATAAAAATAAGTATTGCCACCGAGTATATTATGCTTGATGACATCGGTACGCAAATGCGCCTGAATATCTGCCATTCACCCGCACCGTCAAGCTTTGCCGCCTCTATCATACTTACAGGTATTCTCTTCATAAACCTTGTCAGTATAAATACCGCAAACGGCGAGAATACACCGGGCAGTATTATCGAAAATGGCGTGTCAAGAAGACCAAAGAATTTCGATACTATATAGTTTGGTACAAGTGTTACCTGATAGGGCATCAGCATCAGTATTACATATACAAAAAATATTATCTGCCGCCACCCGCTCTGGAACCTTGCAAAGCCGTAAGATGCCAGAAGTGCAAGTGCAATCTGAAAAACAACAACCGGTACAGCGTAAAGCATTGAGTTCCAGAATTTGAGTATGTAATGCGGGCTTTTTATAAGTATGGTTGAAAACTGGTCAAATACCACACTGTCGGGTATAAGCTTCAAGTTAACAGTTTCGGCTATAAAGGTGCTTCCCTTGTCTGAGGTCAGTACCTTAAAAACCTTACCGTAGTTTGCCGATATTTCAGATGAGGACATAAAAGAGTTTGTTATTGTTAAAAGTATCGGCATTATAACAACAATACAAAGCAGGGAAAGAAGAATGACCGACAAGGCTGTTGCTGTCTTTTTCCTCATAGCCCCTCTCTTTTTGTCTTTTTTTGCCCGTAAAATAATGGGGTCACATATAACTTCTCTGTTCATACTACCTCCATTATCCTGCGTCTAAATCGTTTCCGAATTTATTATCAATCCACATAAGCAGAGAGATAATCGCTATCATCACAATGCAAAGCACAATCGCCGCCGAGGACATCTTCTGATAATCTAGTCTGTCAAAGGTGTTGTTCATAAAATGCTGCAGCATATACAGATTTTCATTCGGGTAGTTACCCGTCAAAAGGTAAACCTCCCTGAACACCTTGAAGGAGTTGATAAGCGACAAAAGTCCCACAAATACTATTGTTGAAGATACATACGGAAGCTTTATCCTGAAGAATAACTTCAGTCCCGATGCTCCGTCAATGCTTGCCGCATCCACCATATCCTTCGGTATCGCCGCAAGCGCCGCCATAAAGAGTATCATATTATATCCGATATTCTTCCACAGATATAAAAGTACAACTATGTATCGGCTGAATTCTCCCCTAAGCCAGTCAACTGCACTGATTCCAAGTCCTGCAAGCATTGCATTAAGTGCACCGTTGTAGTTGAAAAGCACCTCAAAAATGAGTATAACCGAGGCTGTCGGTACCATAAGCGGGCTTATAAGCACCGTTCTGAACAGACTTTTGCCGGGGATTTTGTTCATAAGTATTGATGCAAGTAATAAAGGTATAACAATCGCAAGCGGAAGCGATACTGCCGTAAAAAGTGCAGTATTCTTTGCCGCAAGCCTGAATGAGCCGTTTTTGAAAAGCGATATAAAATTCCGAAACCATACAAACTCGGGGTCAATTACATTGTCTATCAAAGAATAATATATTACAATGAAAAACGGAATTATAAAGAATATAAGCACGCCGATAAACCCCGGTACTATAAATAACGAGGTTTTAAGGCGTTCACTTTTTTCTTTTTTGCCTGTAAGCTTTTCTTCTTTTACCTTTTTCATATAGGGATCACTGTCTGTACGCAATTTCAGCGCATCAACATCACCCTTTTTAATTAAAAGGCGGGGATGTACGTTTTTCTGTCCGCTTGTTATAAGTGCGTTATACAGCTCCTCACCGTCAGGGCGGTCAAACTGCATATAACGCCAGATTTTATCTATTGTTTCCTGATTTTTTATTGAAAGAG